>JBOGLL010000054.1:0-4086 GCA_050746065.1 Terriglobales bacterium
GCGTGGTGGTGGACACGCACGTCCATCGCATCTCCCGCCGCCTCGAACTGGCCACCCAGAATGACCCCGCCAAGATCGAACAGGACCTGATGCGCATAATCCCGCAGGAAAAATGGATTGATTTCGCCCATCAGCTCATCTGGCACGGCCGCAGGCTATGCACAGCGCGCAGTCCCCGTTGCGCCGACTGCCCCCTCGAGCCTCTGTGCCACGCAGCCGATAAGACCTGGTCCACCGTGGAGAAACACAAGTCCGCGCGCTGAGAGCGTAGCCCGGCCGCCCTCGGCCGGGCACCATTAAGCCGGTTTCGCCATCGCCTTTACCAGCCCGGCGATCGTGTACGTCTTCGCTTCCAGGTCTGCGCGAAGGCCCACTTCTCGCAGCGTAGCGGAAGTCAGAGGCCCGATGGACACCAACTTGATGTCCGCAAGACTGTTTCGCTTCAATGTTCCCAACATGGTTGCGAAGTTGCGTGCCGTTGACGAACTGGTAAACGTGATGTAATCCGGCCTGCGCCCTGCGTGTTTCAGTGCCGCTCGGATGCGCGCGGCGGAACCGGTGGGCGCAACCGTCTGGTAGGCCGTTACCACGTCAACTTGCGCGCCCGCACGACATAATTCGCTGGGGATAACGTCGCGGGCAACTGCCGCGCGGACCAGCAGCACCCGCTGCCCTCGCATGCGGCGCCGCAACGCCCGCACCACCGCTTCCGCCACATATTCCCGCGGCATCACTTGCACCTGCAGGCCGTGAGCTTCCATCTCCCGGCGCGTCGCGGGCCCTATGGCGGCGATCCGGATACGGCGCAGAGTTCGCACTGGGACCGCGAGCCTCGTCATGCGAGCGAGCAGCCCGTCCACGCCATTCACGCTGGTCAGAATCAACCAGTCGTAGCTCGTAACGTGGAGCAACGCCCGGTCGAGCGGCCGAAAAGAGCGAGGAGGCCGTATCTCGATGGTGGGGATCTCCAGTACGGTAGCGCCCAGCTTGCGCAGCGCGGAGGAAAGCGCGCCGGCCTGGCCCCGGGCCCGTGTCACCAGGACGCGCTTTCCTGCGAGGGGCCGTGGTCTGGAAGCAGGGGCGTTCACGGCTGCTGCGGCGCTGCCGCTTCCCTTCCGTAGACGTCGCGCAGAATCCGATCTGCGCCCCGGCCCAGTAGTACTTCCGCAACCGCTTGCCCGAGTGCCTCCGCGTCGCTACCCACCTGGGTTTCGCGAATCACTTCGCTGCCGTCAGGACGCGCCACCACGGCCGTCAGGCGCAGTCCACCGTCAACCGCTTCCGCATATGCCCCGATTGGCACCTGGCATCCACCGCCCAATGCGCGGAGCATCGCTCGCTCGCACATCGCGGCTCGTCGCGAGGCCGCGTCGTCGAGGAAGGCGACTGCTTCCCGGGTGGAGGAATCGCCTGCACGGATTTCGACTGCGAGTGCTCCCTGCCCCGCCGCCGGACACATCTTCGAGACGGGTAGCACTTCCCTAACCCATTCCGTCCTTCCCAGACGTCGGATGCCCGCGGCCGCCAGGATGATGGCATCGAACTCGCCCGCCTCCAGCTTCTGCAAACGCGTGTCCACATTTCCGCGTATGGGGCTTACTTGCAGGTCCCGCCGCAATGCCTTGAGCTGCGCTTCCCTGCGCAAACTGCTGGTGCCGACTGGGGCGGCCGGAGGAAGGTCTTCGAGGGCAGCAAACTTCTTTGAGAGGAAAGCATCGCGCGCGTCTTCGCGCTTCAACACAGCGGCCAGCTCAAAGCCGGGCAGCAGGTCGGTGGGCAGGTCTTTCAGGCTGTGGACGGCCAGGTCCACGCGGCCCTCGGCCAGGGCTTCTTCAATCTCCTTGATGAACATCCCCTTGGTTCCGACCTTGGCCAGGGACATGTCTGCGATCTTGTCACCCGTGGTCTTGATGGTCTCGATTTCAACGGTGTATCCGCGCGCGCGCAGCAATTCGCCGGCGTGGTTCGCCTGCCAGAGAGCCAACTGAGAGCCGCGGGAGCCGATGCGCAGCCGGGCCATTCACCCTTTCGTGGAGCCGGAGCCGCCCCCGTGCTTCTCATCGCCCAGCTGGAACAGCCGCCGGATCACTTCCACCAGGGTGGTCACTTCCGGTTGGGCCGCTGCGGTCTTGAGCGTGACCATCGGAGTGTGCAGGATCTTGTTGATGATGCCGTGCGTCATTGCTTCGATCGCCAGCTCCTGATCGGGCGCCAGCGGACCCAGGCGCGCGCGGCTGCGGTCTACCTCCGCCTGCCGGATCGTTTCCAGATGTTCCTGCAGCGAGACGATCGTAGGTACAACCTTCAGCGACGAGAGGCGCGCCGCGAAACGTTCCACCTCGGTATCCACGATCTCCGCGGCGCGCTCCGCCTCGCGTCGCCGGTCGTCAACGTGCGTGGCCACCACGGCTTGCAGGTCGTCGATGTCGTAAACAAAGATGCCTTCCAGCTTTGCCATGGCGGGATCTACATCGCGGGGCACGGCGATATCAATGAAGAACATCGGCCGGTTCCGCCGCCGGTTCAGGAACAGCTCCCCGTGCTCGCGGCGGAAAATGTGGTGGGGAGCGCCCGTCGAGCTGATCACGATATCGGCGCGGTCCACCGTTTCGTAGAGCTGCTCGAACAGGATGGCCTGTCCGTCGAACTTCCCCGCCAGCTCCACCGCCCGCTCATGCGTCCGGTTGGCAACGAACACGGCCGACGCCCCATGGGAGATCAGGTGCCGCGCCGCCAGTTCGCTCATCTTGCCGGCGCCGACCAGAAACACCTGCTTGCCGGCCAGCGAGCCGAAGATCTTGCGCGCCAGGTCCACCGCTGCCGACGCTACCGAAACAGCAGAGCTGCCCACCGCGGTTTCAGTTCGCACGCGCTTGGCGACCGCGAAGGCGCGAGTGAGCAGGGCGTCCAGGTGGGAATGCACGGTGCCCACCGCGCGCGCAACGGCATACGATTCCTTCACCTGGCCGAGGATCTGCGGCTCGCCCACGATCATGGAGTCCAGACTGGCCGCCACGCGGAAGATGTGCCGCACTGCATCCCGGCCTTCGCATTCGTAGAGGTGTGGAGCATAGGCTGCAGCGTCCACCTCGAAGTACTCCCCGAGAAACGACCGTAGGTCAGCTCGGCCGTTGGTCACTCGCGTCAGCAGCTCCACCCGGTTGCAGGTGGAAAGGACCATCGCCTCCTCCACTCCCGGATGCCCGGCCAGCCGTCGTGTGGCCTCCGCCAGCCGCGATTCGGGAATGGCCAGCCGTTCCCGCACTTCCACGGGTGCGGTTCGGTGATTCACGCCGATGAGTTGGAACCTCATGGCAGGAAGCGGTGCACCTCGCTGAAATAGTTGGCCGCCCATGCGCTCAATGCGACCACAAATCCTGCGGTGGAAAGGAAGGCAGCTCGCCGGCCGCGCCATCCTGCGCTCCAGCGCGTGTAGATCAGCACCATGTACAGCACCCACAGCACCAGCGAGAGCACCGTCTTCGGATCCAGCAGGAAGGCGGCCCCGAAGCGTTCCCCCGCGATTACCGATCCCGCCACCAGCCCGATGGTCATGAAGGGAAAGCCCAGCAGCAGCGACCGGTAACCGATTTCGTCGATCACTTCCAGCGCCGGCAGGCGCGAGAAGATGCCTTGCCGCCGCGACTTCAGGCTGCGCTCCTGCAGTAGGTAAAGAAGGCTTGCTGCGAAGCTGAGGAAGAGCGCCGCATATCCTGCAAAGATCAGCGCGATGTGGGTGAATACCCACCCACTGCGCAGCAAGGGTGAGTCAAACTGCGGCGGTTGCTGGCCCACGGCCGCGAAGAACGTCAGCAGGAAAACCAACGGGAACACGAAGATGCCCGGAGCGCTGGTCTGATAGCGGAGCCAGACCGCCAGAAAGAACGCCATGATCAGAAAGGCCAGCAGCGACTCGCTGTGCTCCACGGATGCCGGCGTCAGGTGGCCGCTCAGAATCGCGGCCTCCACCAGAGACACCAGGTGGAACACCACCCCCAACCCGGTCGCCGGCACGATGATGCGCGCCAGGGCGCGTGCCCGGCCGGTCAGCGTGAGCAAGGCATACACCAGGCCCAGGCCGTAGAA
>JBOGLL010000055.1:0-4221 GCA_050746065.1 Terriglobales bacterium
TCGACGCGGCCCTGCGGCGCAGCCGCGGCGAGTCCGTGGAAGTAGGACACCTCTATGCCTGAGTTCGTGCCCCGCGTCTCCATCACCGTCAAGGTGAATGGCCGCTCGCATAAGCTCGAAGTCGAACCGCGAACCCTGCTGGTCAGCTTGCTGCGCGAGCAGCTCGATCTCACCGGAACCCACATCGGATGCGACACCAGCTACTGCGGCGCCTGCACCGTGCTGCTGAACGGCGCCAGCGTGAAATCGTGCACGCTCTTCGCCGTGCAGGCCGACGGAGGCGAGATCACCACGGTCGAAGGCTTCGCACGCGATGGCGAACTGCACCCCCTGCAACAGGCCTTCCTGGAGAACTTCGGACTGCAGTGCGGCTACTGCACCCCCGGCTTCCTCTGTTCTGCCCGGCAGTTGCTGGAGAAGAACCCGGATCCGGACGAGAAGGCCATCCGCAAGAGCATTGCCGGCAACACCTGCCGCTGCACTGGTTATCAGGCCATCTTCCAGGCGGTGCGTGCTGCAGCGCAGAAGATGAAGGTGGAACGCAAATAACATGGCCATCAGTTTTGGCGGCGAGTTCGAGGTCAGCAAGTCTCCGGCGGAGGTCTATGACTTCCTTACCGACCCGAACCGCTTCTGTCCCTTGCTTCCCGACTACCAGAGCATGAGCGTGATAGACGAGAAGAACTTTTCGGTAAAAGTGAACGTGGGCATCTCGCACATTCGCGGTGCTGCCGACGTAAAGCTGAAGCTGGCCGAGGCTGAGCGCCCGCGTCGCGCACAGTACCAGGGACAGGGAAGCATGGCGGGAGGTTCGGTGAGCCTCACCGCTGGCTTCGACCTCCAGCCCGCTGCTGCGGGAACCCGTGTGGCCTGGAAGGGCGAAGCGCAAATCTTCGGTCGTCTGGCGTCTGTGGCCGGCGGCCTCCTCGAACCCCTGGCGAAGAAGAACATCCAGAAGGTGATTGATGGATTGCAGAAAGCTCTGAGCTGAACCGAGTTTCGAGTTGCGAGTTACGAGTTGCGTTGGCGAGTCGCCGGGATGTCTGCTCCATTTGGAGCGTTGGAATGCTGGTTCTCGAAACTTGAAAGCTGGAAACTGGAAACTCGAAACTCGAAACTGAGTCATGCCTAGGAAGTCCACAAAGTCGAAGAAGTCCACGCTCCCCGGCGCCAATTGGGTCGGCCAGTCTGTCCACCGCAAGGAAGAAGCCCGTCTGGTGCGCGGGCAGGGCCGCTTCGTGGACGACTACAAGCTCCAGGGCATGCTGCATCTGCGCTTTGTGCGCAGCCCCTACGCGCACGCCCGCGTCCTGAGCGTGGACGTCTCGGAAGCGGCCGCGTATCCCGGCGTGGTTTGCACACTCACTGGAGTGGAAGTGGCCGCTATGGTGCAACCCTTCATCGAGATCGGGCCTCCGCCCGGTGGCAAGATCGTGGACTACCCCATGGGCGCGGACAAGGTCCGCTACCAGGGTGAGCCTGTGGCTGCGGTAGTGGCGGAGTCGCTGCTCGCCGCCGAAGACGCTGCCGAACTGGTGCGCGTCGATTATGAAGCGCTCGATCCAGTCATCGACGCCGAGGACGCGCTCAAGGACCAGAGCATCCTGCACGCTTCCTCGGGAACCAACGTCGTCTGGCAGGGCAAATTCGAGTACGGCAAGGTGGACAAGGCTTTCAAAGAGGCGGCGCACGTGGTCACCATTGGCCGCATGCATTTCCACCGCTTTTCTTCGTCGCCGCTCGAAGGCAATGCCGTCATCGCGCAGTGGGATACGACTGAAAATAATCTGCACTACTGGTGTAACAACCAGTTTCCCACGTTCGGAATCCAGTTCCTGTCGCCGGCTCTGGGCATTCCCCTCGACCGCATCCGCGTAGAGACGCACGATATCGGCGGCGGTTTCGGCATCAAAATCACCAGCTATCCGCAGATGGCGGTGTGCGCGCTGGCTTCGCGGAAGGCCGGCGGACGTCCGGTGAAGTGGGTGGAGAACCGCTCCGAACACATGACCTCGAGCGCGCACGGCAACGAACGCACGTTCCTCGACACGCGTGTGGCGCTCGACAAGGAAGGGCGCATCCTTGCGATCGAGTCCCGCCATCTCGACAACTGCGGCGCCTACCCGCGCTACGAGCCGCTGGGTTGCATCATCTGGGCGCAGGTGCTGCCCGGCACCTACCGCTTCCGCAACCTGCGGCTGGACTTCACCCAGGTGGTCAGCAACAAGTGTCCCGTGGGTCCCAATCGCGGCTATTCGCGCATGCAGCAGCTCTGGTTTCTGGAGCGCGTGGTGGACATCTGTGCCCATACGCTCGGCATTCCTGGCGATGAAATGCGCCGACGCAATTACATCCGCCCGCAGGAATTCCCTTACACCACGCCCAATGGCTGCGTGTACGACTCCGGCGATTACCCGCGCATGCTCAAGCTGGCGCAGGACCTCATCGGCTGGGACGACTGGAAGAAGAAGCAGGTGCAGGCACGCCGCGAAGGACGCCGGCTGGGCATCGGCATCGGCACTACGCTCGACTCCGGCACCAACAACTTCGGGCAGTCGCGCCTCATCAATCCGCACGCGCCCTATTCCGGCAACTCGCAGGCCGCCATCGTCAAGCTCGACATCTACGGCGAACTGGTCGTCGCCGTGGGCAGCGTGCCCCAAGGCCAGGGACACGAAACCACCACTGCCCAGGTCGTCGCCGATGTGTTCGGAGTGGCGCCCGATGCCGTGAACGTCCGCATCGGCTTCGACACCGAACGCAACGCCCACACCGGAACTTCCGGCACCTACGCCAGCCAGTTTGTGGTTTCCGGACTCTCGGCCGTGAACGGCGCGGCGCAGGCGCTCAAGACGGAAATGAAGCGCGTGGCCGCCTTCGCGCTCAAGGCCCGAGAGAGCCAGCTCGAGTTCGGCATGGGCGCGCAGGGTCCGGAAGTGCGCGTGAAGGGCAAGCCGCGCGCCATCAATTACTGGGCGCTGGCGAACCTCGTCAATGTGAACAGCGCGGAACTTCCGCCCAAGCTGCACAACGTCAGCTTCAACTGCCGCTACGTCTACCATCCGCCGTTCCAGGTTCCGGACCTCAAGCGCAAATTCGGCAACCTGACGCTCACTTACGCGGCGCAGCTCCACATTGCCGTAGTCGAGGTGGACCGCGAAACCTGCCAGCCCAAGATCCTCGACTACGTGGCCATCGACGATTGCGGCCGCGCCATCAATCCCGCCATCGTGAAGGGGCAGGTGATGGGCGCCACCGCGCACGGGATCGGAGCAGCCATCATGGAGAGCTGCGTTTACGATCCGGCGGGCAACATGCTCACCGCCACGTTCAGCGACTACACTCCCATCACCGCCGTCAACATGCCCAACGTGAAGTACGGGCATATCGAGAGTCCGTCGCCTTTCACGTACAACGGCGCCAAGGGCATGGGCGAGGGCGGCGCCGCTCCGGTACACACCATGTGCGCTGCCCTGCAGGACGCGCTTTACCCCAGCGGCGTCATCATCAAGGACTCCCACAATCCCGCCGACAGCCTCTTCCAGGCGCTGGTCGCTGCCGCCGCGGGCAAGCGCGACACGGGAGTGCGGGTGGAACACCGCAAGAACAGTCGTTAGTCGTTCGTCGTTGGCTTTCCTTGCTGGCCGATTAGCGACTAACGACCAACGACACGACTAACGACTAACGACTCCATGAAACGCGTCTGCATCATCGGTTGCGGATCCATCGGCAGCCTGTACGCGGCGCACCTGGCGCGCGTCGCCGAGGTGTGGGCGTTCGTCCGCCGCCCCGGGCACGCGCGCGCTCTCAACGAGCAGGGCCTGCGCGTCACGGGAACGCACGACTTCCAGGTTTCTCTGAAGGCAGCAACCGATCCGGCGCAGCTTCCCCAGTTCGATTTTGGGATCGTGGCCACCAAGGCCCGCGAGACCGCGGAGGCATATGCTCCAGTCGGCCATCTGTTTGCTGGCGGTGCAGTGCTTTCGGCACAGAACGGGCTGGGGAGCGAAGAAGTCATCGCACAGCACACCCGCGGCTACGTGATTCGCGGCACCACGTTCATGAGTGGCACGCGCCACAGCGACACCCACGTACAGTACGAACTCGACACGCCCACGTGGATGGGCCCTTTCGAGCCCACCAACACCCCGTTTGCGTTGGTGAAAGAGCTTGCCGATCTCATTGTCGCCGGCGGCTTGAAAGCCGAGGCGCTTCAGGATG
>JBOGLL010000056.1:0-4013 GCA_050746065.1 Terriglobales bacterium
CGGCTTCGTGCAGCCGCTGCGCCCGCTGTACCAGACCGTGGCCGAAACCGCCGCCGCCGCCGCTTTCAATGACCCTCGCTTCGACCCCGTGAGCGAAGAAGAGGCGCCCCTGCTGAAGATCGAGATCAGCGTGCTCTCGCCGCTGCGCCCCATCACGCCGCAGGAGATTGAAATCGGACGCCACGGGCTGGTCGTCACCCACCGTTTCCAACGCGGCCTGTTGCTGCCCCAGGTGGCCGTCGAGCACGGCTGGGACCGCGAAACCTTCCTGGCTGAAACCTGCCAGAAAGCCGGCCTCGCGCCCGACGCCTGGCTCCACGGCGCCACTGTCGAGGCCTTTACCGCAGAAATCTTCGGAGACTAAGAGTTCACTGCAAGGTTTCGGAAGGGCACGGCTTTAGCCGTGCCGCTCGGAACGGCATGAAGGCTGGGCTTTAGCCCCTGAGGAAAGACGTCGGCTTGCGTCGAATTCAAAGCCAAGGGGCGCCCGTTTCCGGACGCCCTCAACTCTGTACTCTGCACTCTGTACTCTGCACTCGTTTACTGCGGCATCGTTGCGCCTGCCGGGACCTGCCACAGGTCGGCCTTGGAGCCACCTTCGGCATTGCTCTTCACCGAAAGGCGATTGGCATCGATACCTTTGTCCCGCGTCAGGTAGGTGCGGATATTCTCGGCGCGCTTGGCCGCCAGGGCGTCGGCGCCGCGTTCACCGGCATCGGCATATCCGATGATCGACGCCGTGCTCTGCGGGTCACCCTGCAGACGCAGCGCCAGATCGTCGAGCATGGCCTTGCAGGCGTTGTCCACGCGTGCGCTGTTCCGCTTGAAGCCGCACTCGTTGATCTTGGCTGCTTCCGGCGCCGCAGCGGTGGCTTCCACGTTCACCGTGCAACTGCCGGTGGCCGAAAGGTTGCGGTCGTCGGTAGCGGTGCAGACCACGGTGATCGGTCCCGGAGTCGCGCCCTGCGTGTCCAGTACGGCTCCGTCGTCGCGCGCCATGAGATTACCGGCGCTGGCGGAGTGCGAGATGCTCAGCGGCCGTTCGTCCGGACTGGACGCTTCGCAACTGATGGTCGAACGCTCGCCCACCACCACGGTGCTCGGGCTGGCGGTGCACGCCACCGTCGGCGGATTCATCACCGGTGGCGGCGGTGGAGGCAGCGGCTCCATCATTTCCACCATATCGCCCACTTCGATGTTCTCCAGCGCAAACGTGACCATGGCGGTCGCGCTGGTGGGACTGACGTTCAGCACCACCATCTCACCCAGCGAACGGCGGGGAAGATCGCCCAGCCGGCTCAGGGGAAACTTGGGCGGATCCTTCTGCGTGTCGTCGGCCACCGAGGCCTTGTAGGACAGCGCGTCCACTTCATTGATGCTGGCGATGCGGTAGTCGCGGACGGCGCGGAAGTAGTCGCCCGGCTTCACGCCCTGGTTCGTCCCCACGTTCAGGTACACCTTGTGACTGGTGCCCACCAGCGAGTCAAAATCCTTGGAGCCCACGATGCGGCCGTTCAGCAGGCCGTTGGGCGGGGCAAAGCGGTCCCACTTGGCGTCGCTGGGTCGGCGCAGGGCTGGCGCGGGGCGCTCCTGGAAGGGAACCGCCACGTCGCCCGGAGCCATGCCGTCGCAGGAAAAGATGATCTGTGCGATGCCGATGTTCCCGCGCACTCCCACGATCTGCACGCGTCCCACGTCGGCGTACATCTCACCCACCGCGGCGATGGCGTTCTTCTGGCCGGTGAATGCGGGCCAGCGGTTGGGATCTCGCACCATGCGGTGCACCGAGTACTGCGCGCCTTCCTGGAACCCGCCGCCATCCAGGTAAACGTACTCCCGGTCCGAGAAGCGGGTGGAGTGCGGTGTCTCCCAGCCTCCGGCTACGTAGTTGGTCTTGGACAGGAGCTGGTTGGTGACAAAGCCGGAACAATAAACGTCGGAAATGGCGGGCCTGTCCTCCGGTGTGGGCATTTGCTGCGCCGTGGCCATCACGGCGAGAAGCAGAATCAGAAACACCGTCTTCTTCATATTTCCTCCGGAGTAAACGCCCGAGAAACGGGGCGAACTCATGCCCGGGACGCGCAAAATGCGGGCTACTCCCCAGACTACTCCGCGCAAAGCTAACAAAGCCGGAGGCTTGGGTCAAGGTTACTTTGTTAACTCGTAAGGTACGGCCACCCGGCCCTGACCCTCCGCCCCCTCACCCCACCCGCTGCCTCCTTGCCCTCCTCCCCGCCTCCCTCCTCCTGTTTCTGGTGTTGCCCCACCCTTATCGCCCCGCCTTTGGGCGATAGGGTGGGAGCCGGCGTTTGCAATTTCGCGCCCGCCAACGGTAATATGCCCGCCACTTCGCAATCATGGCTGCCTCTATTACCTACGTGCCGCGCCTGTTGCCGGCCAGGATGCCGCGCATCTGCGTGGCCATTGTGGGCGCCAATCCCGCCCAGGTGATCGCCAAGGCGTCCGCCATTATCCGGGATAACCCCTTTATTGAGTTTAGGTTAGACTACCTGCTCAAGCCCTCGGCGGCGCTCCCGCGCATCCGCAGCTTCCTGGAGACGCATCCTGACGTGATCGCCGTCGCCACCTGCCGCCGCGCGGCCAACGGAGGCAAGTTCCGCGGATCGCTGGCCTCGGAGGTTTCCATCCTCACCAAGGCAGCGGCCGCGGGCTGCCAGCTTGTGGACCTGGAGCTGCAAAGCGCCCGCAAGCTGAAGCCCGGAGAGATCGAGCGCCTGCGCCGGCAGGCGGCCGTGATTCTTTCCCATCACGACTTCCACGCCACCCGCAACCTGGAAAAGATTCTGGAGAAGATGAAGGCCTTCCCCGCCGATTTCTACAAAGTGGTCTCCACCGCCAAGTGCCTGTCCGACAACGTGGTGATGATGAAGTTCCTCGAGCACCAGGCCAACAAGCACTCCATGGTAGGAGTGTGCATGGGCGAGCAGGGCATCATCAGCCGGGTGCTGGGGGTGCGCGCCGGCAGCAGCTTCACTTTCGGCGCCGTCAGCCCGGGCGAGGAGACCGCGCCCGGCATGGTCACCGCCCGCACGCTGATGGACACCTACCGCATCCACCTGGTGGACGCGGCCACGCGCGTTTACGGCGTGGTCGGCGATCCGGTGGCGCACTCGCTCTCGCCGCAGATCATGAACGCCGCCCTGCGCCGGGAGAGCGTGAACGCCGTCTATCTGGCGCTGCATGCCAAGAAGCTGAGCGACCTGCTGGGCTGCGTCCGCGATATTCCCATCCACGGGCTCAGCGTTACCATGCCCTACAAGCAAGAGATCCTGAAGCATCTGGACAACACCGACTCCGTCACCGAGAAGATCGGCGCCTGCAACACCGTGATCCGCGCTACGGACGGCAAGCTCTACGGCTTCAATACCGACGTGGCCGGCATCATCCGCCCGCTGGAGAACCGCATGCAGGTAGCGGGCGCGAAGGTGCTGGTGCTGGGCGCCGGAGGCGCCGCGCGCGCCGCCGTCTTCGGACTGAAGGAGCGCCAGGCCGAAGTCTATGTCGCCAACCGCACGCCCGGCGCCGGCAAGCGCCTGGCGAAAAAGGCCCGCGCCAAATACCTGAGCCGCACCGAGATCAAGAAGCTTCAGTTCGACGTCATCATCAACGCCACGCCCGTGGGCATGGGCGGAGGACGCACGTCTCCCCTGACCGAGAAAGAGATCCACGCCCGCTACCTGCTGGACATGGTTTACACGCCCGCCGAGACGCGCCTCGCCAGGCTGGCCCGCGCCAAGGGCGTCCAGATCATTCCCGGCTGGGAAATGTTCGTCCACCAGGCTGCCCGCCAGTTCGAGATCTGGACCGGAAAGCCCGCGCCCATCAGCGAAATCCAGCGCGTGGTGCTGCAAGCGCTGGAAGCCCAGAACCAGGAAGCGGGAAAGAAGAAGAAATAGTTGGCTAGCTCTTGGCTTTTGGCTCTTAGCTCTTAGCCTCTTGCATTCCCACCCTTGTCATCCCGAGCGAGCGCGACTGAGCCCGAGGCGAATGCC
>JBOGLL010000057.1:0-3985 GCA_050746065.1 Terriglobales bacterium
TCCTCAAACCGCGCGGCAGCGGCGTCGGAGGCCTGTTTCGCAAAGTCCTGGGAGGCGTCCCCGAGGGCAAAGGCATGGTGGAAGTGCGCACCGACCCCAAGGGAGCCACGATCCTGGTGAACGGTGAGGTGCAAGGCAAGCGGTCCAATGCCGACCTAGCGCTCGACCCCGGGACCTACACCCTGCTCTTGCGGCTGGAAGGCCACAAGCCGGCGCAGAAGCGGGTGCAGGTGGAGGAAGGTAAGAAGGTGAGGGTCGAGGAGAAGCTGGTAAGGGAATAGCCTGGTCGCCCGCCGCGTCTAGAACCAACGCTTCCGGTTCAGGTAAGCCAGCACTACCAGCACCGAAGCCGCCATCACGCCCACCGCATAGAGCGCGCCCAGGCGTTCCTCCGCCCAGGGCAGGTTGAGGTTCATTCCGAAGAAGCCGGTGATCACCACCAGGGGAATTGCAATGGTGCCGTAGAGAGTGAGCACCTTCATCACTTCATTGGTGCGATTGGCGACGGCGGAGAGGTAAATGTCGAGCGTGCCGGTGAGGATGTCGCGGTAGCTCTCGATGAGGTCAAGCACGCGCACCAGGTGGTCGTAGACGTCGCGGAAGTAGGGATCGAGGTCATCGCTCACGAAGCCGCCCTGGCGGCGCATGATGGCGTTGGCCACCTCGCGCATATTGCCGGCCACGCGGCGGAAGTCAATGAGCTGGCGCTTGTGCTCGAAGATGCGGCGCAGCACCGGCGGCTCAGGGTGGCGCAGTACCTCGTGTTCGATGGTGACGGTGGCTTCCGCAATTTCATCGAGCAGCGGCAGGTATTCGTCCACGATCGAGTCGGTGATTAGGTAAAAGAGCCAGTCCAGCCGCTGCGGCCGCGGGTCGCCCGCAGGCATCTCCGCGATCCGTTTACAGACTTTTTCGATCACGCCGCACTGGCCGGCGTGCACTGTGATCAGGAAGCCGCTGCCCAGGAAGACATCGAAGTCTACAAACAGTTGTTTCTTTTCCGGCCGCAGGTGCTTCAGCACGCTGAAGATATAAGTGTTGTGCTCTTCGGTTTTGGCGCGCTGGCGGCCGTGGCGGCAGTCTTCAATCTGGAGCGGATGCAGGCCGAAGCTGGCTGCCAGATCATCGAGCGCCGGCGAGGCGGGGTCGTCCAGGTCGAACCAGGAGATGCCGGGTAGTGGTTGGCGGGCTGCAGCCATTGGAGCGTTGGTCGCTGGAAGTATAGACCACGCTGCAAGGAGCTTTTTAAGAGACGTTGCAAGCAAGAGACGTTGCAAGCAACGTCTCTACGGCGCGGGCGAGTCGCCCGCTTCCACACAAGACTCACCAGCCGAGGCCGGCTGTGGCTACATGAGGGGAATGAGACCTTAGGCGCGTTTGGCGCCGGTCTTGGGCTCTGCCTCGACCTGCCAGGGACGCTTGGGGCGGGCCGCCTCCGGCTGGTCGCGGTCCACCACGCGGTCGTACACGTAGCGGTCACTCACCGTACCCAGCGACTCGTTGTACAGGCTGGCGGCGCCCATGGCTTCCTTCAGTTCTTCCGAAAACTGATGCACCGCCTTCAGGTGGTCGGCCGTAGCCGGGACTTCGGTCTTCGAGGTCTTGAGGAACTTCTGATAGCCGCGGTCCACCAGCTTGGAGATCTCGCCGCCGATCAGATATCCGGGCTTGGCGAACAGGCGGACGGCATCATCCGAGGCCTTTTCGATGGCCGCGGAGCAGTTGTGCTTCTTCACAAAGACGCGGTTGCTGGTAGCCGGCGCTTCCAGGACGTCAAATCCGTGGTCGCGCAGCCAGGCCACCGCTTCTTCATAGGAGCGGATTGCAGTCTGTTTACTCATGATTACGGGGTTGTGATTCCTTTCAGGCCAATGCGTTACCCAAGAGGCCGCTACCGGCTTCCGGGCTCTGCTGGACTGCGGTTTCTAAAAAGGGCGTCGGGGACCGGTCCGGCTGAGATTGGACCGCACCCTAGTGGGTATACGATACATCCAAAGGGAAGGTGCGTTGCCCGCCTGGCTACGGTTCCTATAGACTGAAAGCTTGGGAGTGTCCACCCGATGTGTCTTATGAAGTAGGTTTTTCAATCACTTAGCCCGGATTAATCAGCTTGGTAACAACGGCAAAAAAATCCGTGGGCGGAGTGCCTTCCGCCACCCCTGAACGGGTAGAACCAGGACCGCAGCCTGCCTCGGCCCTGGGTACGGATGTCCTAGCCCGGGTGGGCAACACCCCCCTGGTCCGGGTGGGGCGCATGGGCCGGGACTTGCCCGGCATCGTGATTCTGGGTAAGGCGGAGTGGCTGAACCCGGGCGGCTCAGTGAAGGACCGCGCCGCCTCCCGCATCGTGGCCGAGGCCGAGCAGAATGGTCAACTGGGGCCGGGCAAGACGCTGCTCGACTCCACCAGCGGCAATACCGGCATTGCCTACGCCATGATCGGCGCCGCCAAGGGCTTCCCGGTGACCTTGTGCATGCCGGAGAACGTCTCCGCAGAGCGCAAGCGCATCCTCGGCGCATACGGGGCAACCACTGTGTACACCGATCCAGGCGAGGGGTCGGATGGCGCCATTCGCAAGGCGCAGGAAATGCGCACCGCCGAACCCGAGCTCTACTTTTACGCCGACCAGTACTCCAACGACGCCAACTGGCGTGCCCACTATCACGGCACGGCGGAAGAAATCTGGCGGCAGACGGAAGGACGCGTCACCCACTTTGTTGCCATGCTCGGCACCAGCGGGACCTTTGTCGGTACTTCCCGACGCCTGAAGGAACTGAATCCCAGGATCCAGTGCATCTCGCTGCAGCCGGATTCGCCCTTTCACGGCATCGAGGGCGCCAAGCACATGGCCACCGCCATCGTGCCGAAGATTTACGATCCCACACTCGCCGACCGCGATTTGGGCATCGCGACCGAGGATGCGTACGAGATGGTCCGCCGACTGGCACGCGAGGAAGGATTGCTGCTGGGCATCTCGGCCGGAGCCGCCGTGGCTGGCTGCCGCCGCGTGGCCCGGGAGCTGGTTACGAAAAAACAGAAGGCGGTGATCGTGACCATCTTCCCGGATTCGGGAGACAAGTACTTGAGTGAGAGATTCTGGGAGGAGGGAGGGAATTGAATCATTGAGCGATTGAATCATTGTCGATTTGCCTCGGCAGCGTCGTCACATTGATTGATTCAATGACTCAATGATTCAATCGAAATCATGCTGCGCATCACACAACCCGACCTCGACTTGCTCCACCGCCATGGCGAGGAGACGTATCCGCATGAATGCTGCGGAATCCTTCTCGGGCGGATGGAAGGCGAAACACGCACGGTGGAGGCGGTGATCCGTGCGGGCAACACACGCACCGACTCGCCGCACAACCGCTATCACATCGACCCGAAGGAGCTGGTTGGGGCGCAGCGCCGGGCGCGCGAGCAAGGGCTGGACATTGTGGGGTTCTATCATTCGCACCCGGACCATCCCGCACACTGGTCGGCGACGGACCTGGCCGAGGCGCACTGGTATGGCTGCTCGTACGTAATTACAAGTGTGGAGAAGGGCCGCGCAAAGGTGACCAACTCCTTTGCGCTCCTCGGCACGGGCGAAGAAGACAAGCGTTTTGCCGACGAAGTCATCGAGGTGGTCGCCGCGCCCCTGGCGATTGAATCACCCACGGTAACGGGCGAATCCCCGGCGGTAGCCGGCGAATCAAAGCGGAGCGCATAATCATCTATTGGGAGAGTCCGTGAAGGTGCATATTCCCACTCCGCTGCGGCAGTACGCCGGCAAGCAGGCCACCGTGGAAGTGGCGGGCAAGACCGTGGGCGAAGGACTGCGCAATCTGACGACGCAGTACGCTGATCTGCGCCGGCATCTCTACACGGACGAAGGCAAGCTGCGGTCTTTCGTCAACGTGTATGTGAATGACGAGGACATCCGCTATCTGCATAAAGAAGAAACAGCAGTGAAGGAAGGCGATGCGATTTCGATCGTGCC
>JBOGLL010000058.1:0-3564 GCA_050746065.1 Terriglobales bacterium
GAAGTGATCCGCACACCGGACGAGGAGGGAATGCAGGGCGCGATCACACGCGCCCGCGCCATGACCGCCACCCTGCCCGGAGCTTTCACCGCCCTTCAGTTCGAGAACCAGGCCAATCCCGAATACCACTACCAAACCACTGCCCGCGAGGTTTTTGAACAGATGCAGGGACAGATCGATGCCGTTGTGCTGGGCGTCGGCACCGGAGGGACATTCAGCGGCGTGGCCCGCTTCGTGAAGGAGCGCCTGCCGCGCGCCCTGGCCGTGGCGGTTGAGACCGAAGGCTCGGTGCTGGGCGGAGGCAAGGCGGGACCACACAAAGTGGAAGGCATCGGGTCAAGCTTCATCCCCAAGACTTACGACGGCGGCCTGTGCGACGAGATCGTGATGGTCACCGACGCCGACGCCTTCGACATGGTGCTGCGCCTGGCGCGCGAGGAAGGCGTGCTCTCCGGCTCGAGCGGCGGCGCGGCCGTGTTTGCCGCGGTGAACGTCGCCTCCCGGCTGGGTAAAGGCAAGCGCGTGGTCACCGTGATTCCCGACTCCGCCGAGCGCTACCTATCGAAGAAAATTTTTGAAGGCGGCGTTTGAAGGCGGTTTCTCGTTTTTCGTTTCTGGTTTCTCGAGAAGCGACCAGCGGGAACGAGAAACCAGAAACCAGAAACCATGAAGCTCCCTGGATTCGCTACCCGTTGCATCCACACCGGCCAGGAACCCGACCCCTCGACCGGCGCCGTGACGGTTCCGATTTTTGCCACCTCCACCTATGTGCAGCAGGGGATCGGCAAACACAAGGGATATGAGTACGCGCGCGTCAGCAATCCGACGCGCACGCGCCTGGAGCAGAATCTGGCCGCGCTCGAAGGCGGGCGTTCAGCGCACGTCTTTGCCAGCGGCATGGCCGCCATCAACTCGCTGTGTACGCGGCTCAGGTCCGGCGACCATGTGGTGTGCTCGCACAACGTCTACGGAGGCGTCCCTCGCCTGTTCAATCAGGTGCTGTCCAAGTTCGGACTGACGTTCACCTTCGTGAATACTTCGAACCTTGCTGCGTTCGAGAAGTCGCTGCGTCCGGAGACGCGTCTGGCCTTCGTGGAAACGCCCACCAATCCTCTGATGACGGTGAGCGATATCCGCGCCATCAGCCGCATCACCCGGAAGCACGGGGTTGAGCTGGTGGTGGACAACACCTTCGCATCCGCTTATCTCCAGCAGCCCATCGCGCTGGGCGCGGACCTCGTGGTCCACTCCACCACCAAGTTCCTCAACGGGCACAGCGATGGACTGGGCGGCGTGGTCATCTGCACTCGGCCCGAGCAGGCCGAGCAGTTTGCCTTCCTGCAGAAGTCGGCAGGCGCCATCATGTCGCCGTTTGAGTGCTGGCTGGTGCTGCGCGGCGTCAAGACGCTGCCGGTGCGCATGGTGCAGCACGACAAGAACGGCCGCACCGTTGCCGCTTACCTCGATAAACACCGCAAGGTGAAACACGTCTACTACCCGGGATTGAAACACCATCCGCAGCATCAGCTCGCGAAGCGCCAGATGAAGGGCTTCGGATCCATGGTCACGTTCGAACTGGGCTCCCTGGCCAACGCCAAGCGCATGCTGGCCAAGGTGCGCGTGTGCTCCTTGGGTGAGTCGCTGGGCGGAGTGGAGACGCTGATTTCCCATCCCGCCACCATGACGCACGCCGCACTGGGCAAGGAAGGAAGGAAAGCCATCGGCCTTACCGACGGCATGGTGCGGCTCTCCGTCGGCATCGAGGACGTGGAAGACATCATCGCCGACCTGGAGAACGCGCTGAAGGCTGTGTAGAGCTAATCCACTGACTCCCCCAGCCACTTCAGATATGCCTCACTTCCCGCTTCAATGTTCAGCATCACGCACTCCGGCACGTCGTAAGAGTGCGTTTCCTTGATGGCGTCGCGGACGCGTTCGTACGCCGCAGCCGTCGTCTTGATGATCAAGAGAAACTCTGGCGCCGTCTCCACCGCGCCCTGCCAGCGATACACCGATTCCATCGGCCCCACCATGTTCACGCAGGCGGCCAGGCGGCGCTCCACGAGGTTGTTGGCGATCTTGCGCGCCTCTTCCTGCGAGCCAGCGGTGGTCATTACGATTCGCTTATCTGTCATATAGAATTCACTCCGCTTCAGAATCCTTATCCGCGTCATCCGCGCAAATCCGCGGCAGAGCCTATGACGCAAATCAAGTTCGGCACCTCAGGCTGGCGGGCGGTGATGGCAGAAGAGTTTACCTTCGCCAACGTCCGCCGCGCAGTCACCGGCATCGCGCGCTATGTGATTGCACAAAAACCTGCGGGCGCGCGCGTGATCGTGGGCCGCGATCCGCGCTTTCTGGGAGAGACGTTCTGCTCCATGGCGGCGGATATTCTCGCGGACCACGGCATCACGCCCCTGGTGATCACCGACGCTGCGCCCACGCCCGCTATTGCATTGGAAGTGATCCGCTCGAAGGCCGACGGCGCCATCAACTTCACCGCTTCGCACAATCCTCCGGAGTACAACGGCATCAAGTTTTCCACGCCCGACGGCGCCCCTGCGCTGCCCGAGGTGACGAAACAGATCGAAGCGGAAATTCAAAACCTAACCACAGAGGGCGCAGAGGACACAGAGAGAAACAGGGAAGGAAACGCAGCCAGACAAGAAATCGAAGTACGCGGCCCTTACCTTGCCCGCCTGAAGGAAATCGTGGACCTCGACGCCATCCGTAAGGCCGGACTCAAAGTGGCTTTTGATCCACTCTACGGCGCCGCGCGGGGATATTCCGACGCACTCCTGCGCGAAGCCGGAATCTCCGTCGCCACCGTGCACGATGAACGCGACGTGCTCTTCGGAGGCCACGCTCCGGAGCCGGACGACCATCTGCTCAACGACCTGCGCGGGAGGATGCGCGAGACAGGTGCGCGCATCGGCATCGCTACCGATGGCGACGCCGACCGCTTCGGCATCGTGGACGAAGACGGCACTTTTGTCGCCGCTAATTACATTCTCGCTCTATTGTTCGATTATCTGGTCGAGAGCCGCGGCTGGAAAAACGGCGTGGCCAAGTCGGTCACCACCACCAACCTCGTCAACGCTCTGGCCAAGCATCACGGCGTGGAGCTGCACGAAACTCCTGTGGGCTTCAAATACATCGGAGAACTGATTAAGAAGGACAAAATTGCCATCGGCGGGGAAGAAAGCGCGGGCCTCTCCATTCGTCATCACGTTCCTGAAAAAGACGGTGTGCTGGCCGGGCTGTTGTGTTGCGAGATGGTGGCCCGTCGCGGGGAGCCCCTGGGCGAGCAATTACGCCGGATATTTGTCAAAGTTGGTTCCTTTTATCCTCTTCGGGAGAACTTCCGCTTGACGCCGGAGATTCAACAGAAGTTCACTAGCAAGCTGGGGACGGAGCCGCGCCAGTTTGCGGGCCGCGCCGTGGCGGTAAGTGTCCGCACCGACGGCCTGAAGCTGGTGCTCGACGACGGCTCCTGGGTCTGCTACCGCCTTTCCGGCACCGATCCGGTGGTTCGCGTGTACTCGGAAGCGAGCAGCCCCGGGG
>JBOGLL010000059.1:0-13579 GCA_050746065.1 Terriglobales bacterium
CAGTTGCGGATGTCGGTGAAGTGCCCGGCGATGGCTGCTGCCGCGGCCATGGCTGGACTCACCAGGTGCGTCCGCCCGCCGCGCCCCTGGCGTCCTTCAAAGTTGCGATTGCTGGTCGAAGCGCAGCACTCGCCCGGCTGCAGCACGTCCGGATTCATCCCCAGACACATCGAGCATCCTGACTCGCGCCAGTCGAATCCGGCGTCGCGGAAAATGCGGTCCAGTCCTTCCGCCTCCGCCGCGCGCTTCACACTCTGCGAGCCGGGCACGACCATCGCCCGCACTCCGGAGTGAGCTCGATAGCCGCGCACCACGCTTGCCGCCGCGCGCAGGTCCTCCAGGCGGGCATTCGTACAGGAGCCGATAAAGACTCGGTCAATCGTGATCTTCTCCATGGGTGTGCCGGGAACCAGGTCCATGTACTCCAGGGCGCGTTGCGCTGCGCGCCGATCGCTCTCTTCGGTCATTGCCCCCGGATCGGGCACATGACCCGTGACGGGGACCACCATGCCTGGATTCGTGCCCCAGGTCACTTGCGGAGCGATGGCAGCGGCCTCCACATCCACCGCGCGATCGAATTCCGCGCCTTCGTCGGCGGGCAGAGTCCGCCAATCCTCCACGGACTCCTTCCACGCGGCATCGCGAGGAGCAAAGCCCCGCCCCTTCAGGTAGGCGTATGTAACCTCGTCGGGCGCGATCACGCCGGCGCGCGCGCCTGCTTCGATACTCATGTTGCACAGCGTCATGCGGCCTTCCATGGTCAGTGCACGCACCGCTTCGCCCGCGTATTCGATCACGTGTCCCCTGGCGCCGTCGGTGCCGATCTGGCCGATGATCCCCAGCGCCAGGTCCTTGGCCGTGACGCCGGCGCCCAGCATGCCTCGCACGCGCACCTGCATGGTGCGCGGCGCCACCTGCGGCAGGCACTGCGTCGCCAGCACGTGTTCCACTTCCGACGTGCCGATGCCGAAGGCCAGGGCTCCGAACGCTCCGTGCGTGCTGGTATGGCTGTCACCGCACACGATGGTCATGCCCGGCTGGGTTAGCCCCAGCTCCGGCCCGATGACGTGCACAATGCCCTGCTCTGCCGACTGGATGTCGTACATCGCCACGCCGAACTCGCGGCAGTTCCGGCGCAGCGTATCAACCTGCAAGGCAGCGATGGGGTCGCGGATCTGAATGCGGTCGGCAGTGGTCGGAACGTTATGGTCCACGGTCGCGACGGTAAGATCGGGCCGGCGGACGCCGCGTCCCGCCATCCGCAGGCCCTCAAAGGCCTGCGGCGAAGTGACTTCATGCACCAGATGCAGATCGATGTAGAGCAGCGTGGGCTCGCCCGCCGGCGCACACACCCCGTGCCGCTCCCAGAGTTTTTCGAAGAGTGTGCGCGCCTTTGCCATGCTCAGCTTCTTCCGCAGTCACGAATCATACCGCGTGGTAGGAATGCCTGCGGTCCAGAATGTCTGCCAGTGCGTGTTCCACCAGCGTGCCCATCTCCTGGGTGTTCACCTGCTCCCCGTCGCCCAGGTCGGGCGTGCGATAGCCCCATTCCAGCACTTCATGGATGGCACTCTCCACGGCGGTGGCTTCGGCATCGAGTCCAGCGGAGTGGCGCAGCAGGAGCGCGGCAGAGGCGATCGCACCCAACGGATTCGCCTTCCCTTTTCCGGCGATGTCGGGCGCCGAGCCGTGCACCGGCTCGTACAGATCTACCCCGCCCCCCACCGTGGCCGAGGCCAGCACACCCAGCGATCCGCTGAGTGCTGCCGCTTCGTCCGACAGGATGTCGCCGAACATGTTCTCCGTGAGCAGCACATCGAAGCGACGCGGGTTGGTGACCAGTTGCATGGCACAGGTGTCGACATAGAGGTGGTCGCAAGTCGCCTGCGGATACTGGAGCGCCACGCGCGTCACCACTTCGCGCCAGAGCTGAGAAGTCTCCAGCACGTTCGCCTTGTCCACCGAAGTGACGTGACAGCGGCGCTTCAGGGCCAGCCCGAAGGCTACGTGGGTAATTCGTTCCACTTCTTCCACGGAATAGCGCATGGTGTTCCAGGCAGCGGACTCGTCCGCGCCTCGCGGCTCTCCGAAGTAGATACCGCCCAGCAGTTCGCGCACGATCAGGATGTCCGCGCCCTCCCGGACTTCCGCCCGCAATGGCGAACACCCTGCCAGGGCTTTGTAGGCGACGGCCGGGCGCAGATTGGCGAAGCCGCCCAGGGCGCGACGCAAGCCCAGCAGACCGGCCTCCGGCCGCCGGCTGCGCGGCAGGTTGTCGAACTGCGGCACACCCACCGCGCCCAGCAGCACCGCGTCGCTGGTCACGCACGCTTCCAGCGTGCTCTCCGGGAGGGGCACGGAAGACTCGCGGATGGCGGCCCCACCGATGGGCCGCTCTTCGAAGTGAAAGTGATATCCCTGGAAGTCGGCCACCGCGCGCAGGATGCGCACTGCTTCGCGCGTGACCTCCGGTCCGATTCCGTCTCCCGGCAGTACCGTGATCATCAGTTTCATAACGGTCGTCGATTCTCGTAGCGCCGGCGTCCCGCCGGCTGTCGGGGCGGCATCTTGCCGCCCTGCATCAAGCCGTCAGAGAGATTCCTGCTCCTGCTCGTCCTTCGCGCTGAATACGCGCCGGCAGCAGCGACAGCAGGTCCTGGTCGTAGATGTTCTTCTTGCGGTCGGCCAGCAAGGTGAAACGCTTGTACACCGCATCCAGTTCCGCGCCCTCGAGCAAAAATCCCAGCTCCGCATAGCGTCTTGCCAGGGCATGGCGCCCCGAGTGTTTTCCCAGCACCAGACGGCTGGCGGGTACACCCACGGATTCGGGCGTCATGATCTCGTAGCACAGCGGATTACTGAGCATGCCATGCTGATGGATGCCGGCTTCATGCGCGAACGCGTTGCGGCCTACGATGGCCTTGTTGGGCTGCACCGGGAATCCGACGATCTCCGACAGTAGCTGGCTGGTGGGGAATATCTCCGGCGTGTTGACGCCGGTGGTAAAAGGCAAACGGTCGGAGCGGACGCGCATCGCCATCACCAGTTCTTCCAGCGAAGCATTGCCCGCGCGCTCGCCGATGCCGTTGATGGTGCATTCCACCTGCCGCGCTCCCTCCGCCACTGCGGCCAGGCTGTTGGCCACCGCCAGGCCAAGGTCGTTGTGGCAATGGACGGAAATGGTGGCCTTCTCCACGCCGCGGACGCGTTCCCGGATACGCGCAATCAGCCCCGTAAATTCGGCCGGCACGGTGTAGCCCACCGTGTCCGGAATATTGATGGTGGTGGCGCCGGCTTCGATCACGCTCTCCAGCACTTCGCAAAGAAAGTCAGGATCGGAACGCGTGGCGTCTTCGGGAGAAAACTCCACGTCGCTGCACAGCGACCGGGCATACGCCACCGAGTCATGTGCCTGGCGGAGCCCCTGCTCGCGCGAGATCTTCAGCTTGTACTGCAGATGGATGTCGGATGTGGCCAGGAACGTGTGCAACCGGGGATGCGCGGCAGGCTCCAGAGCTTCCCAGGCCCGGTCAATATCGGTGCGGCTGGCACGGGCCAGGGCGGCGATGGTGGGCCGCCGGACCTCCCGCGAGACGGCCCGCACCGCGTTGAAGTCGCCCTCCGAGGCGATCGGGAAACCGGCTTCGATCACGTCCACGCCCAGCCGGTCGAGCTGGTGTGCCAGGCGTACTTTTTCTTCCAGGTTCATGCTGCAACCCGGAGACTGCTCTCCGTCGCGCAGAGTGGTATCGAAGACCGTGACCCGGGTCGAAGCCATGCACATACCTCCTGATGAATGAGGATTCAGGAACTGATCCTAGTGGCGCCCCAGAATAAATCAAGATTATAATTATTTGCTGTTCTATAAGTATTTCTTATTGTATAAGGATTGGTGCAGTTGCCCCAAACCTGGGAGGCGATGCCCTTGGACCTTTTCCTGCTGGAAACCTTCGTCACCGTGGCCCGCGAAGGCAGCTTTTCGCGCGCGGCCGCCAGGCTGCACCGCACTCAGCCCGCCATCAGCCAGGCGGTGCGCAAGCTGGAGCGCGAGTTGGGAGAGCCTTTGCTCGATCGCTCTTCCCGTGATGCCACCCTCACCGACGCCGGGCAGTTGCTGCTCGAATACTCCGAGCGGCTGTTGAACTTGCGCTCGGAAGCCTTCAATGCTCTTTCCGAGTTGCGTCAATGGCAGGCCGGCAAGCTGACCATCGCCGCCAACGAGTTCACCTGCCAGTACCTGCTGCCCGTCCTCGATGAGTTCCGGCGGCTCTATCCCCGGATCAAGGTCACCGTGCAGCGCTCGCTGGCCAGCGGCATCCCCGAACTGATACGCCAGCACAGTGTTGAGTTCGGGGTGCTGTCGTTTCATCCCGACGATCCTTGGCTGCGCTCCATCGTGGTGTATCGCGACCGGCTGGCGTTCGTTGCCCATCCCCGGCATCCGCTGGCATCCGCGAAACAGGCCAGCATCCGTCAGCTCGGCGCGGAATCGTTCGTCGCCCACAACGTCACCTCGCCCTACCGCACCCGGGTGCTCCAGGCCTTTCGCCGCCACAAGACGCCGCTCCATATGCCGGTCGAGCTGCCCACCATCGAAGCCATCAAGAAGTTTGTGGCGCTGGGAAACGGTGTGGCGCTGGTGCCGGGCATCTGCGTGGAAGCGGAGGTCGAACGCGGCGAGCTGGTGCAGATTCCCATCCGCGAGTTGCGGCTCGAACGCCGGCTGCGGCTGGTGTATCGCAAGAATGCCAGCCTGTCGCATGCAGCGCGGGCTTTCCTGACGGTGGCAGAATCGCTGGCGCGCAATTCCGGCGGACGCTTCTTGTATCACCCGGAACGCTGAAGATACGGTTGTCCCCAGCCCTCGCCCGCGATACACTCCGCTGCCCATGGGGGTTGCGTCGCCCGCATCCGAAGGCATATTCGCCCAGCTTCGCGGCAAGGGCATAGTCCACTGGCTCATCGTGCTCGTGCTGACGGCTCTCGGCACCTGGATCGGCCACTGGATCAGCCAGAAGCAGGTGTGGGTGGACGTCCGCTACTGGATCTACCAGAAGACGTTTGACGCCGCGCGCGTACGCGGCCCGCTATATCCCAAGCGCACGGCGCTGGTGCTGATCGGCGACGAAGAGTATTGGAAGGGCGAACTGGGCGGGCGCGCGCCCATCAAGCGCGACTACCTGGCCAAGCTGGTCGAGAAGCTGGATGCGGCCGACGCCGCCGTCATCGCTCTGGATTTCGATCTGCGCTCTCCCGTGCCTGACGGCTCGATGATCGAGCATCCTGACTATCGCGCGGAAACCGAGCGCCTGTCGCAAACGCTGAAGAACGTCGCTTCCCGCCGGCCGGTGGTCTTGCCTGCCACCGTAGGCTTCGACGCCAAGGGCTACTACGTTGAGCGGCCCACTATCTTCAGCGGATTTGATTTCGGCGAAGCCCGCGTGCACAAGGGATATCTCCAACTCCCGTACGATCTGCGCCGCACTCCTGTAGCTTTAGAACTCGCCTCGGGGGAGATGCTCGACTCCTTCGCCCTGGCCATGGTGGGCGCCGTGGACGCCACTGCGCGCCAGCGCATCGCCACCCAGGAAATGGACGCGCTTCCTTTCGCCAGCTACATGACCGAGAGCGATTTCGCGGGCACTACGCCCGAGGACGCCAAACTGTTCTCCAGTTCCGCCATCCTGAACGGCGACCCGGCCGCGCTGCGCAAGAACCTGGGAGCCCGCATCGTGATTGTCGGAGGCGCATGGAGCAGCGCTGCCTATGGCACCGGCAAGCGTGTGGACATTCACCCCGGCCCGGCCGGGACCATGCCCGGCGTTTTCCTGCACGCCAACTACGTGGAGGCCATCCTCAACGACCGCACCTATCGCCCGTTGAGCGAGAACCTGGTGATGGCCCTCGAGATCGCACTCGTCCTGGGCGTGGCCGTGATCCTGGCGCTGAACATGAGGACGCTGCGCAAGTTCGCTCTGGTCAGCGCCGTCTGTGTGGGGTTTGTTTTCGTCAGCTACTTCTTCCTGCAGAACCTGGGAATGTTCTTCGATTTCTTTGTGCCCGTGGCCGTGCTCTCTGGACATTTGATCGTGGAGAAAGTGGTGCACTGGCGCAAGCATGCGCGCTATAATTCTGGGCCGCTCCCTCCCCAGGGGACGCACTAGAACGAGGTGGGCCATGAGCAAGGTCCTGGGGATTCTGCTGGTCGCGGCCAGCGTCCTTTTCGCACAAACTACAACCCCGCCGGCGGGCTCCGACAAGTCGCAGCCTCCGCCGTCACCACCTCCCTCACCCTCAGCCTCCCAGCCTGCACCCAAACCTGCGCCCCGCAAGCCTCCGCGCTCGGGCAGCATCAACCCCGAAGAGACTGGCGGCGCCCGCGGCTTCGGCCTGCATCTGCGCGGCACAGTGCTCGACGCCGAAGAGCACGCCATTGCCGCCGCCAAGGTCCGCCTGAGCGCTGAGGAGCCCGGAGAACCTACGCGAGAGGCCAGCGCCGACGCCGAGGGCAAGTTCCAGATCCGCGTGGAACGCGCCGGCACCTACACGCTGGAGATCTCGCGGCCCGGCTTCCGTACCCTGAAGCAGCCCGGACTGAAGCTCGATTCCCTGCTGTGCTCGGTGCGCAGCACCATGCAAGCGGGCGCAGCCGAGAACATACAAACCGTTTCTTTCCTCGAACTGCGGGGCCGCGTGCGCAGCACCGAGGGAGACGCCGTCCCCGAAGCCCAACTGGAGTTCACTCCCGCGGGTTCGACCAAGCCAGTGGTCGTTGCCACCGATGCCGACGGAGAATTCCGCGCCGCTAATTTTCAGACGGGTTCATACAAGCTTCGCATCACCGCCGCCGGCTACGCGCCCCAGGAGGATGCGAACTTCCAGGTCCACGCTTCCACGCCGCTGCGCCCGGCGAGCTTCAGCTTCGAGCTGAAGAAAGCAAAGTAGTTGTAACAGTACAACCCGAAGCACCGATTCCAGCGCCGAAAGGGGGAACCGTGAGGCACGGTGCCAGAATCACTCTCGCCCTTGTCGCCCTGACGTTATTGTTACCGGTCGCCGCCCAGGAACTGCGACTCAAGAGTAAGGTCTCGGTAAAGAAGGTGCTGCCGGGCCGCGTTGCCTTCTCGCCCGACGGGAGGATCCTCGCTGTCTCCGGCCAGACGGGTGAGGGCAGCGTGGAACCGAAGGCAGGTGGCCAGTTCAGTATGCGACTGACCAACGTCGAGCGCGTCGTTGTCCTGGTCGATGCCGGCAGCTTCAAAGTGCGCAAACAGCTCATGAAGGAACCTGATCAGGACATCTTCGGCAGCAGCCCCGTGGAGTTTTCGGCCGATGGCCAGCGCCTGTTCACCCTAGCTGACAGTTCCATCCGGGTATGGGACACGCAAGATGGAAAGAGAATCGGCACTTGGGGCCAAAAGATCGCTCGGCTGGTTTTTTCTCCCGACCGGCGTTACGCTCTGGCCCGGCTCCTGGAAGGGACCTATGAAGCCTTCGACTTGCGCGACGGCCGTAGTCTGGGTGCATTCCCCAAGAGTGACGAGGGCGAATTAGTGATAGTGGATGCGGATCACCCCTACTTGGCGTTCTTTCGGGAACCCAACCTTGTCCTTCGAAACTTGAAGTCGGGAGAAGAAGCTGTGCTCGGCGAATCCGCCCTCAAACGGCTTACGGGTGCCGCGCTCTCCCTGGACGCAGGCACTCTCGCTGTGACCGGAGAATCGGGCATTGTTGCGATTTGGAACCTGAGTGAAAAGAAGAAGGTGTCGGAGCAACCGGCATCGGGGGGAGATGGCGCATACAGTCCTGTCTTCGCACCCGATGGTTCCGCGCTGGCCTACAGGGCCGGGAAGAAACTCCACTACTGGGGCCTTCACAGCAAGCTTCTCCTTACGCAGGACCCCCAGCACGTGATGGCCTTGGGCAAGATCAGCTTTGGCAACGATGCACAGACCCTTGCTACAACGGGAATGATGATGGACCCCTTCGCCAAGATTTGGACCGTTACGCCACCGAGCCGCTGACGCCAGCCTGCGGCAAGGAGATGACCATGCCAAGATTTCATCATGCAGTCCGCGCCGTTGCGCTGGCCTATGGGCTGGCTTGTTGCGTCGCGATTGGAGCAATCGCCCAGTTGCCGGACTGGATGCCCAGGCCGACTTCCAACGGCCAGCCCCTGGATGCCAGTGTCTATCCCCATCCCGGTTTTTATGCTCCGGGCGTTGCAGCCCTCGCCTACAACGCCGACGGATCCTTGATCGCGTTGGCGGTGCGGAATGGAGCGATCGCAGTAGTGGAGACTGATTCCGGAAAGACCCGGGCGGCTTGGCCCGCGGGCGTAGTGACCAGCCTGGACTTTGCCGCGGATGGGTCGCTGGTCTCCGGCGGCAGAGGTATCCAGTCCTGGGACGCGGGCTCTGGAAAACTTCTGCGAACCCTGAACGCCACCGGAACTGCTGTCGCCGCCAGTCCCGATGGGAAGGTGCTGGCGGGAGTAGACCAGGGCTCCGTTCACCTGTGGGATGCCGCCGGCAACAAGCTTCGGACCCTCAAGGTGGGCAAGAAAGCTGGGACCCTTGCCTTCTCTCCTGACAGCAGGTTCCTGGCGGCCGTGGAAATGGGCAAGGTGGACCAGATCAAACTCTTCGACGTGGAGACCGGCAAGTCCGTGCGTACCGTCGGGCAGTCGGCAGACATCCGCGCTCTAGCCTTCAGTCCGGACGGCCTTCTCCTGGCCAACGCCGACAAAATCTGGGAAGTGAGCACCGGAAGACAGGTTCGCTCTCTGGTCCAACGGTCTTACGGCGGCGTGGCCTTCAGTCCGGATGGGCGCTGGATGATTTCTGAAGGGAGCGAGGGAATTCCTGTGCTCCGCGAGGTTGCCACCGGCAAGGAGACGTACCCGCTGGCTGGACACAAGGCTTCCATCCAAAACGTGGCCGTTACCTTCCATCCCGGCGGCAAGATCGCGGCCACGGGTGGATGGGACAACACGGTTCGGTTCTGGGACGTGGAAACCGGCCGGGAACTGGGCGTTGTGCCGGTTCCGCACATCTGGGAAGTGAGTCGGGCCGAGCTGGAAACCTGCGTCAGCAAGCCGGCCACGAACTCCTCTGAGCCTGCTCGCGTCCGCTGCACGGTTTGGGCGACGCTACGGAATGCGTCCGGCCTGAAGGCGTGGCTTCCCAGCAAGCACTACATGATCTACCTGTACGAGGGGCCAAAGAAGAAATCCTCGTTGAGCGATTTGACGTGGAACGGACAGCGCGAATCTATCGACGCCGAGTATTCCATGGAACGGTATCGGTACGCCGCTCTCGAACCAGGTGAAAGCGGGGAATTTACCCTGTCGTTCGACCTCCCCGAAAATATCGATCGCAGGAAACTCTCCCTGGTGGTGCTCGATGGACCGCCCGCAGAGGTCGCGGAGGCCTCTGGGAGCCGGCCGGTCTCAACATCGGCAGCGGTCGCGAGTCGCCCGAGTTCCTCTTCCGGTTCCAAAGACAGCTTCAGCTTCACCACCGACCGCACGGGAAAACTGGTCGCTGTGAACAATGAGCCTGTGGGCAGCGGAGCCGGCGCTGCGCCAGCCAAGAACAGCCGCGAGTGGGAGGACCTTGCTCGCCGCGTCGTCCAACTTCATGAACAGGCGAAATTCAGCGAAGCTCTGCCCGTGGCCGAGCGCGCCCTGAAGGTGGCCGAGCAGACCTTCGGCCCCGAGGACACCAAAGTCGCCACCAGCCTGAACTCGCTGGCTTCGATTTACGATTCCCTCAAGAAGTTCGACGCCGCGCTGCCCCTCGCCAAGCGCGCGGTGGCGCTGCAGGAGAAGCTCCTGGGGCCGGAACACGCCGACGTGGGTAATGCTCTCAACACCCTGGGCATGATCTACAGCGGCCAGGAAAAATTCGTGGAAGCGGAAGAAACTTTCGAGCACGCCATCGCCATCACCGAGAAGGCCAAGGGGCCCAAGGACGAGCAACTCGGTCTCATTTACAACAACCTCGGAAAGGCCTACAGCGAGCAGGACAAGTACTCCGAGGCCGAGGCTGCTTACGAGCGCAGCCTCGACATCCTGGAGGAAAAAGTCGGCCCCTGGGACCAGCGCTTGGCCGCGGCGCTCAACAACCTGGCTTACGTAAGGAAACAGAAACGCGATTACGACGGCGCACTCATGTTGTACGAGCGCAGCCTGGGCGTGCTCGAACGCGGCGTGGGTGAGAACCATCCCTACGTGGCTGTGGTCCTGGAAAACCTGGCCGCGCTCTACAAGCTGAAGGGCTGGACCAAAGAGGCCCAAGAGGCGTCCGCGCGCGCTCAAAGAATCAAATCGAACCGTTAGCTCAGCAAGGGAGGCACGTTATGATGCAGTTCTATCGGCGTTTTCTCGCATGTCTGGCATTGCTGGCCCTGGTTGCTGCCGCACCTGCGGACGAATCCGCGGACCGTCGCGCCTTCGAGACCGGCGGCCAGCCCACCCTGGTACGCACCGGCGACGCCACACGCGACAAGTTGATGTCGGCCAGCGGCGACTCCTCCGGGTTTTCCTTCTCCACCCGCGAGATGTACTCCATCATCCTCTACCTCGACGAGGAGGGCGCTCGCAAGGCCTTCGCTCCCTTCAAGGGAAAGTCGCCTGATTCACTGATCCAGGACGGCGCCATTCACCAGGCGGTTCTCGACGGTGAGTTTCCAAAAATGATCGTGATCAGCTTCACCTACAAGCGCACGGCACGCGAGGTCCGCGAAGATCTGGCCGAGGTCGCCGGCCGTGGCCTCTCCAAAAAGTCGGAGTTCGGCAAGTTGGTGGGTTACTTCCGCAAAGACCTTAACCTGGGAGACGAGGCTGTCATCCGCTTCGCTCCCGACAAGGTCATGGTCACCATCGCCGGTGAGGCCATGCCCGACATTCCCGGCCGCGATTTCGCGCGTGCGCTGCTGGGTGTGTGGGTGGGTAAAGACAAAATGTCGGGCGAGCGGGGTGGACTGCTCTCCGATGCCGCTCCGCTTCTCCAGTAGATGCTCGCACCCTCCGGGACCGCGGCAAGGGACGGGCACAGCACTCTGCGACTCCTCCTGGTGTTCCTGCTGTTGCTCCTGCCCGCCGCAGCGCAGGCTCCCGCCGCCTCGCCGGAACTGCTGCTGCAGAACGCGCACAGTGACCGCGTGCGCGCCGTGGCCTTCAGCCCCGATGGACGCGTGCTGGCCTCCGCCGGCTACGACCGTGTGGTGAAGGTGTGGGATGCCTCTACCGGCGCCCTGCTGCGCTCGCTCACCGGCCACGAAGATCGCATCGAGTGCCTGGCCTTCAGCCCCGATGGCTCCACCTTGGCCTCGGGCGGCGCCGACCGCACGCTGCGGCTCTGGCACTTCGGTCGCGGCGACCTGCTGCGTAGCCTGAAAACCGAGGGCGTCGTCCGCGCACTGGCCTTCAGCAGCGACGGAAAGTTCCTGGCTTTCGCTTCCGACGCCAGCCTCTTTCTACTCGACATCCCCGCACAGGCTCCCGAGCGCGCGCTCGGCGCCAAAGACCGGAAGTCGGGATGGATCCACACCCTGGCCTTCAGTCCCGACGGCCGCTGGCTGGCCGCGGGCGGCGAGACCGTGGCCTTATGGGATACGGCACGCGGGAAGAGTGGGCGCGAGTTCTCACCTTCGGGCGGCGTGGTTCGCTCGCTCAGTTTCGATCCCCGCGGAACCACGATCGCCGCCGCCCTCGCCTTCGCCGGCATGGGCGACGCCGCTAAGCAGCCCGGAAACGTGGCCATCTGGGATAGTGCCAGCGGCCGGCTGCTTCGCCGCCTCCAAGGCCACCGGCGCGGCGTGCTGGCCGTAGCCTACAGCCCCGACGGCCAGCGGCTCGCCTCTGCCGGAGAGGACAGACTGGTCCGCCTGTGGGACGCCGTCACCGGTGCACAGATTCGCACTCTCCAAGGCCACGGCGGACGTTTTGGATGGATCTACTCGCTCGCCTTTAGTCCTGACGGCAAGACGCTCGCTTCCGCAGGCGAGGACAAGACCGTCAAGTTGTGGAACCTGGCCGAAGGCACGCTGCTGCGCAGCCTGGAAGGTTCTTCCACGGCGGTCGAAGCCGTCGCCTTTCACCCCGAGACCACGCTGCTGGCCGCCGGCGGCCTGGGCGTGCGCGGCGACAGCACCCTTTGGGACCTGCGCAGCGGCAGCCTGGCGCGCACCCTGGCCGGCCCTGCGCCTGAAACCCAGGAGGTTGGCACCGAGGAGCAACAGGCTGCGGAAAACGTGGAGAGCATGTTTCGCGCCGCCGACGTCGCCGGTTTCGAAATCACCTCGGTGCAAACCGAATGGAGCGGCCAGCGCCCCGCTGCCGGCGCCCTGCAGCGCATCATGGCCGGATTTTCCGGGACTCTGCGCCCCACTGTCTTCAGCCCCGACGGCAAGAGTCTGTTGTCGGGAAGCCTGCATCGCTACGTCCGTATGTGGCAGCCGGCCACGGGAAATCTGCTGCGCACCGTGACCGCACACGGCGGGCTGGTCAAGACGCTGGCCTTCAGCCGCGACGGCCGCTTCTTCGCCACCGGCGGGGATGACAAGTCCATCAAGGTCTGGGACGCCGCCAAGGGCTACCTGCTGCAGAAAATCCCCGACGCGCACTCCGGGTCGGTCGTAGCACTCGCCTTCAGCCCCGACGGCAGTCTGCTGGCCTCAGTGGGCGGCCAGGACCTGAAGATCTTCGATACCTCCAGTTGGGCGCCGCTGCGCACCATCCACGTGCGCATGACTTTCACCCTCGCCTTCAGTCCCGATGGGGCGCTCGTGGCCACTGCCGATCAGGACATCAATCTGTGGGATCCCAGGCGCGGCAACCAAGTGCGCACTATCAAGGCGGAAACGCGCGGCATCAACACCCTGGCCTTCAGCCCCGACGGCAGGACCATCGCCGTGGGTACCTCCGAGCGGACCGTGAAGCTTTTCGATACCGCGAGTGGCGCGCTGCAACACAAGCTCTCCGGCCATAGCGGCCCGGTGTGGAGCGTTGCCTTCAGTTCCGACGGCAAGTTGCTGGCCTCGGGCAGCGACGATACCACCGTGAAATTCTGGAACACCTCCACCGGAGATCTCCTGGTCACCGCCGCCTCCTTCCAGGAAGCCACCGAATGGCTGGTGACCACGCCAGACGGTCTCTTCGACGGCTCGCCCGGCGCCTTCGCGCGCGTGCGCTGGCGCTTCAGCCAGAACCTGCTCGACACCGCATCCGCGGAAATCTTCTTCAACGAGTTCTACCACCCCGGCCTGCTCGCCGAAGTCCTGGCCGGCAAGCAGGCACGTGCTCCCCGCGACTTTGCCCAACTCGACCGCCGCCAGCCGGAAGTGAAGCTGGCGGCGGGCAGCGGGCAGCCGGCCGCCGGGCCGGTTACGTTGCGCACCGTCCCGTTGAAGCTGGCAATCACCGAAGCCCCCGCTAATGCACAGCGCCCCACCGGCTCCGGCGCACGCGACGTCCGCCTGTTCCGCAACGGCTCGCTGGTCAAGGTCTGGCGCGGAGATGTGCTCAAAGGGCAGAAGCAGGTCACGCTCGAGGCCACGGTCTCCATCGTCGCCG
>JBOGLL010000060.1:0-12388 GCA_050746065.1 Terriglobales bacterium
GCGGCTGGCCGAGCATGACTTCCGCGGACTTGCCTTCCTGCTCGAGCGCCGCAATGTCGGCCCGCAACTGCGCGATCTGGGCGCGCACCGGCGACGACCTCACCCATCCCGCTGCCACGTAGCCCAGTTGCAGCATGGTGAACAGCGCCACCACAATTACTACCGGCCCCCACAGCTTCAGGAACCGCCGCAGGTCCTCATAGGGATGGCTGGCGAGATTGATTTCGATTCTCATCAGGCCACCAAGGCTCCCACAACCCCTGCCAGCGCCGCTGGAGGCACAGAGTCACCCAAGCCGCCTCCGGCTTCCCGCTCGCCGACCAGTTCTGCGACGCGCAATCCGGTCTGTGTTTCGAGCGCGGCTTCCAAACCGGCCATCGGTGTCTGCCCGCCCACCAGCACGCGCTCCAGGTCGGCGCCGCAGGTGTCCTGAAAGAAAACGACGGAAGGATAGATTTCCTCCGCGAGCTGCTCGCCGGTGGTTCCGGGTTTGTTCTCCAGGGTGCGGATGAGGCGAAGCTGGTGCTGGTCCACAATGGCCACCGTAGTGGTGATCGCGTCCGCCTTCACCACCAGCGTTGGACGCCGCGCATCCACTACACCCAGCGCCGCCACCATGGAAGGCATGACCACACCCGGGTTGTATCCGGTTTCGCGGAACGCCGATTCGTACTCCTCCACCACGCTTTGCGGCGCCACCGCGGTCACCACTTGCGTGGACCGGCCGCCCTCGGTCGCGAATCCCTGCTGCACGTGATAGGAAACCGCAGCGTGCTCCACGTCAAAGGGCAGGGTCTTGCGCAGACGGAAGCGCACCAGCGCGGCCGCATCCGACTCCTTTTCCGGGAGACTCTCGAAGTCGAGCAGGGCAACGCGGACGGCAGCGTCCGGCAACACTATGATGACGTCCTTGGAGCGCCGCGTCACCACATCCATCACCGCACGCACCGCCTGCCGCAGGCCCTCGCGGTCGAAGACGTTGGAAGCCGTGAGCCCGGGCGCCACACAGCCCGCGGCCAGCGGACGGCTGGTATGCAGCTCGATGGCGGAACCATCGTCATGGGCGCGCGCAGCAATCACGCGATTGGCGGCGATCTCACACGCCATCCGCGGCCGTGCCGCGTATCTCCCGTTTCCCGCCATTGCCTTTCCTGCCTCCTGCTTCCTGCCGCCTGTCTTATCGCGAGGTTTCGATGAACGTCACCTTGTTGATCTCACGCAGCGTGGTGATGCCGTCCCGTACTTTATCAAGAGCCGACTGGCGCAGGAAGCGCATGCCTTCCTCGCCCGCTGCTTTGCGGATTTCCGACGTCGGCCGCTTGGCCAGGATCATCTCGCGAATGTGGTCGCTCAAATCGAGCAGCTCATGAATGGCGGTGCGCCCGCGAAACCCCGTGCCGGAGCATTCAAAGCAGCCCTGGCCGTCGTAAAAGTTCACGCCGCCCCAGACGTTCGGATCCAGCCCGCTGGCTTCCAGCAGTCCCGGCGGATACTGCACCGCCTTCTTACAGGCTTCGCAGATCACGCGCACCAGCCGCTGCGCCAGGATGCAGTTCAGCGCCGAAACGAAGTTGTAGGGTTCGACGCCCATGTTGAGGAAGCGTCCCAGCACGTCCACCACGTTGTTGGCGTGGACGGTGGTGAACACCAGGTGCCCGGTGAGCGCCGACTGGATGGCGATCTGCGCGGTCTCCGTGTCGCGGATCTCGCCCACCATGATCTTGTCCGGATCGTGCCGCAGGATGGAGCGCAGCCCGCGCGCGAAGGTGAGCCCCTTCTTTTCGTTCACCGGGATTTGCGTGACGCCGCGGATCTGGTACTCCACCGGGTCTTCAATGGTGACGATCTTGTCTTCGTCCGTCTTGATCTCGTTGAGCGCGGCGTAGAGCGTAGTGGTCTTGCCTGAGCCCGTGGGCCCGGTGACCAGCACCATGCCGTAGGGTTCGTTGATGTAACGGCGGAACTTCTTCAAGTCCTCTTCGTCGAAACCTACAACGTCGAGCGTGAGCGAGCGGAACTTCTCGCTCATGGACTCCTTGTCGAGCACGCGCAGCACCGCGTCCTCGCCGAAGATGGAGGGCATGATGGAAACGCGGAAGTCAATGGAGCGGCTGTTGTAGCGCACACGGAAGCGCCCGTCCTGCGGCACCCGACGCTCGGCAATGTCCAGCTCGCTCATCACCTTGATGCGCGAAATGATAGTGGAGTGGTGCTCCCGGGCAATGGGCTGCATGGCCGGCTGCAGCACGCCGTCAATGCGGTACTTGATGACCACCGAGTCGTCGCGCGTCTCAATGTGGATGTCGGAAGCCCGGCGCTGCAGGGCCGTAAAAATCGTGGTGTCCACCAGGCGGATGATGGGGCTGATGTCGCCCTCGGCCGCCGTCAGTTTCTCGATGGAGATGGTTTCCGAGTCCAGCTCGTCTTCGCGGATCACGTCCAGCGTGAAGCCTTCACTGGCTTCGTCGAGGACGCGCTGCGACTGTTCGGTCTTCTTCAGAATTTCGGAGATCTGCGAGAGCGTGGCCACGCGCGTCAGGATGCGCTTGCTCAGCAGCAGCCCGATTTCGTCGATCATCATCAGCCGGCTGGGGTCGGCGATGGCGATGGCCAGCGTGCCTTCTTCCAACTGTTCCAGCGGCACAAAGTTGTAACGGAACATCAGGTCCACGGGAATGGAGCGGAACAGCTCGTGGTGGATCTGGAAGCTGCGCAGATCCACGAACTCCGAACGATAGCGCCGCGCCAGGTCGCGCGCCCGTGTTTCCTCGTCGGCTGCGCCCTGCGCCACCGTCCCGTTCGCGAAAATCGGTTTACGATCAGCCATGTTCTTGTGGAAGCGGGCGACATCCCCCGCTCACTTCCTGTCCGAACGCCTGCTGCACCCTCGAGAAACCAGAAACCAACAACCCAAAACCCTCATCTCGCTACTCCCGCCGCGCCCAACGAAAAGATCGGCAGGTACAACGACAGCAGTACTCCCCCAACTGCGATTCCGGTAAAGATCAATATCGCCGGCTCGATCAGCGACATGATGGCGGTGAGCGAGTTCTGCACATCCTCCTCATAGAACTCAGCCACCGACGCCAGCATGGCAGGCAACGCGCCCGTGGATTCGCCCACTTCGATCATCTCGACTGCCAGTTCTGGGAACGACTCGGTTTCCTCCAGGCTGCGCGAAAGCGGCTGGCCTTCGCGCACTTTTTGCGCCGCCCGCACCACGCCTTCGGCCAGGAAGCGTGACTCGAGAGAACTGCCTGCGGTTTCGAGCGCGGGCACCAGGGGCAGGCCTCCGGCCAGCAGCGTGGACATCATGCGAGCGAACATCGCGATCTGATATTTCAGCCATACCTGGCCCAACAACGGCAGCGACACGCGGAAGCGGTCCAGCGCCCGGCCTCCGCCTTCGGTGGCGCTCCAACGCCGTAGCGCGAATCCCGCCACTAGCAGCGCCGCCACGACCAGCAGGATGTTTTCCCGCGCCGCCACTCCTACCTGCAGCATGAACACGGTCAGCGGAGGAAGCTGCGCATCGAGCGTTTCATAGAGCGTGGCAAATTCCGGCACCACGTAGGTGACGAGAAAGATGAGCATGACCACCACGATGCTTACCAGCAACGCCGGATAAACCAGCGACGCCAGTAGCTTCTTCCTTACCGACGACGCCGTGCGCTGGAACGCAATGTAGCGGGTCAAGACTTCTTCCAGGTTGCCGCTCTTTTCGCCCGCCATCAGCGTAGTGGTGTAGATCTTGGGGAAGATGCCTTGTTTCGCGAAGGCCTCGGAAAGCAGTTCGCCGCCCTTCACGCGGGCGTGCACGTCGTCCAGCAGGGCACGGAAGTAGGGGTTGCGCTGCCGGCCGCGCAGCAGGTTGAGTCCGCTAAGGATGGGCAGTCCGGCCCGCACCAGGGTGACGAACTGCTGATTGAAGACCACGAACTCGTCCAGCTTGACCTTGCGGCGGCGGGGCAGGCGCATTTCGCCGGAGAGCAGGCTGCGCGGGCGGACGTCGTAGACCAGGTAGCCCTGCCGCGCAAAACGGTCGCGCACTTCGGCGGCGGTAGCAGCTTCCTCCGCCAGCTCCACCATCTTGCCGGCCTCGTCGGCCATCCGGATGAGAAATTCGGCCATGGACGCGCGCTGGAGCGCTTAGACGTATGAGTCTATCACTGGCCCGCGTAGCCCGGCCGTGTAGCCCGGCCGCCCTCGGCCGGGTAGTGGGACACCTGACACCTGACATCCGAAACCTGTCGTTTACGGCATCGCCCACACCTTCACTGTGTAATCCATGCTTCCCGACGCGATCGACTTTCCATCAGGCGAAACGGCCACGGCCAGCACCGGACGCTCGTGTGCTTCCAGACTGGCGCGCTCGGTCCCGGTCGCCGGGTCATAGACCTTCACCGGGCCATCCTGGGTTCCCGCGACCAGCGACTTGCCGTCGGGACTGAAGGCCAGAGTGTTGATCTGCGGGCTCTCGATGCGGCGCGTTTCCTTGCCGGTCGTGGCGTCCCAAAGACGGATGGAATCGTTGCCGCCGCTGGCGATGGTCTTGCCGTCCGGCGATACTGCGATGGAGTTCTGCGGCGCTCCTTCGACGCCCATAGACAGCTTCTGCTTCCTGGTCACCGCGTCCCACACGATGACGAAGCCGCCGTCATCGGCGGAGGCAATCAGCTTGCCGCCGGGGAAGTAGGCCACGCCCAGGATTTCCCAACGATGTCCGGCCAGAACGCCCGGCGGCGCCGTTAGTTTCGCGGCATCCCAGACTTTCACCATGTGGTCTTTGCTCACGGTGACGATGCTCTTGCCGGTGGGCGAAAACGCGATGCCGGTCACCGAGCCTTCGTGGCCCTCAATGGACGCCAGTTCTTTGCCGCTGGCCACGTCCCACAGCTTCACCAGCTTGTACATCTCGCAGGAGGCCAGCTTGGTGCCGTCGGGCGAGAAGGCCAGCCCCTGCACCTGGCCCTTGTGGCCGGTGAGCGTGGCCTTGGGAGTACCGCCGCCCCCCGCGTCCCAGAGCATGATGGTCTCGTCGTTGCTGCCGGAAGCGATGGTCTTGCCGTCCGGAGAGAAGGCCACGGAAGCCACTTCGCGCTTGTGCCTTCCCACCTCTACTGGCGCCTGCGCCCAGAGAGGGGAACAAAGCCCCACCGCCCAGACCCCTACAATCCACAACTTGAAGGAACGCATCAAGGTCTCCTGAGAAAAGAGCTGCGAGTATAGCAAGGTTGGCAAATGCAAATTGAAAATTACAAATTACAAATCACAAATTACAAAGCAGGTGCTCTCTCCCTGCCTCTGTATCTCTGCGGCTAGATCACTTCCCGAACTCTTCCGCCTCCATCACCTCCGCACCCTCCGGAGGCGAGAAGCGGAAGCGCTCGTCGCTGATGGTGGGATTCTCCTGCAGATTGCGGAAGCGGAACTCCGTGATCGAATCGTCCAGCTCTTCGATCACGATGCGCACGATGCGGCCGTCGGTCGTCACCTCCAGCAGCACTTCCCGCACGCGGTCCTGCAGGATGCGCGGCAGGCCGCGCAGCACGGTGTTGCCTGCCGCCGTCGGAGTCGTACCCTCGGCGATGGCCAAACCATCGAACTCTTTTTCCAGACGCGATTTTCCCAGCAGGTAACGCAAAGGAGAGCGCAGATCGTCCAGCTTTTTCACCGGCGCTCGCCGCACCTGCCGCTCGCCCGGCAGATAGAACCATGCGGTCTTGCCGTCGGTGACGAAAAGCTTCTCGCGGGGCTCGCGATATTCCCAGCGCATGCGTCCCGGCCGTTTCAGCCACAAGGTGCCGCTCTCCGTCCGCGCCACACCCATGCCCCGATAGCTCTCGGTGAACTCAGCCTGCAGCGAGCGCAGTTGGTTGTAATGCAGGTCCACCGTCTTGGCGATTTCCCGCACCCGCGCATCGGCAGGCGCCTGGCCCAGCATCGGACAACAGAGCCCCATGGCCAGGAGCACAGCACACGAGATATAGGCACGCAGGTTCAAACGGAAATCACAAATTACAAATTGCAAATTACAAATTACAAATCACAAATCGCTACTTCTTCTCCGGCTCCGGTTCTCCCGCTAAAGGGCGCGGCGCGTACAGCATCGGCGCTTCGCCCTCCGGCAGTCCTTTGGTGACAAAAGGAATGTCGTCCGGCCGCGCGAGTTCGATGCGCCCGTCGGGCATCAGCTTCAAGGGATATCCCAGCGGATCAATGGGGACGCCGCGTAAATATCCGGCCTGTACCAGCTCCGACCAGCTTCCGGGCGGCCGCCCGCTGCGCTCGCGATACGTTGCCACGACTTGCTCGAGCGCTGTGATGGCGTCGTCCACGTTCAGCGCGCGCAGGCGCTTGACGGCGTTCTGCCGCATGAACTTGTCCTCGGTGCTTTCATAGATGTACTCCCACAGGCGCCGCGCCACGTCGCGCTCGCCGGCGTACTGCGCCATGGCCGCAGCCATCACCTTCATCCACGGATGCGCGCCCGGCACCTTCGACCCGCGCTCAAACGCCTGGCTGGCCGCCTTGTAGTCCCGCCGCTCGATAAAGTGGATGAATCCCAGGTGGTAGTAAAGTTGCCAGTCATTGGGATTCTCGCGGATGCCTTTCTCCACGAACTCCGCTGCCAGGTCGGGCATGCCTGCGCCTTCGGGCGGGGGCTGCGCCAGAAACACCGATCCGTACTTGTAGGCCACCACCAGTTGCGGATCGAGGTCGGTGGTGATCTCCAGCAGCTTGGGCAGCAGGTCGTAGCGCTCCGAGCGTTCCTTGTGCTTGCGTCCGAAATACTGTACGGTGCGCGTCCAGTAGATGTCGGCCATCAGCCCGGTGTAGCCCAGGCTCATGGCCCGCAGCACCTTCACCGAAGGCATATAGAGCACTTCTTCCAGCGTCGCGCCCATGCGGATCTGGTCCAGGCGGCGTAGGCTGAGCATCGATCCCGCCAGGCACACCACCAGCAGCAGCGAGAAGACGCGGATTGTGCCGCGCGACGTCATTTCAAGTTGCGCTTCTCGAAAATGAGGATCGCTCCGCACAGCGCCGCTCCTGCATAGAACACAGCGTACGCCGTGTTGTGCAGGATGAGTTCCGACGGCACCGGCTGTTTATGTGCCACTTGCGCTACGACGTTCAGCGATGCCAGGTTGGGCACCAGCCAGGCCATGCCATAACTGATCCAGCGCGTGGCGCCTTCGCTCATCTCGGCAAAGGCGCGCAGGTCCTCCGCGAACGTTCCGATCACGAACAGGGCGAAGGTCATCACCGCCGAAAGCAAGGGCGACGAAAACGACGAAAACAAGAGCGCCAGCGCCGTCACGATGACGAACTGCAGGATGATGAAGTAGATAGCCACCAGCAGGCCGGAATGGAAGGCATCCAGCGAGCGCGCAAGGTAGTAGAGCGCGCCGAAGAATCCCACCGCCATGAAGAGCGTGTTCACCACCAGCGTTCCCGCCAGGCCGAAGAATTTTCCCGCGATGAACTCCCAGCGGCGCACCGGGCGGGAGAGCAGCGTGTACAGCGTCCTCTTTTCGATCTCTTTCCATACCAGCCCGATGCCAATGAAGATGGCGATCACGATGCCGAACAGCGCGATGGCCGTAAGCCCCAGGTTCACCAGCACGATCTCTTCGATGCCGATGGAGATCTGCCCCACCAGCAGCGCCGCCGCCACCAGCAGCAGCGCGAAGAAGACCAGGTTGTAGAGCACGCGGTCGCGCACCGCCTCCCGGAACGTGGCCACGGCGATGTAGCCGATGCGCTTCACCGGGCCGCCTCCATGGGCTGCGCCAGCTTGGCAACGAAGTAGTCCTCGAGCGTGCTGCGCACTGGGGTCACCGAAACCAGCCTCCCGCCTGCGCGCCGCAGCGCATCCATCGCCGCGTCGAGTTTTTCCTCGGCGACCAACGCGCGCACGGTCTCACCGGTGGCGTGGCATTCGCCGCCCAGCGCCGTCACCGCGGCCATCGCCGCTGTACCGTGCCACAGCAATTCGACTTTCCCCTTGCTACCCGCGGTCAGCTCGGCGACTGTGCCCACGCCGCGCAGTTCGCCTTCATGCAGGATGGCGACGCGGTCGCATAATGCCTCGGCATCGGAAAGGATGTGGGTGGAGAAAAATACGGTCTTGCCTTCGTGCTTCAGTCCCTCGATCAGGTCGCGCACCTCGCGCCGGCCGATAGGGTCGAGGCCAGACATCGGTTCATCCAGGAACACCACCTTGGGATCATGCAGCACAGCCTGGGCCACGCCCACGCGTTGCAGCATTCCCTTGGAGAACTTGCGGAGCTGCACATCGGCCGCGTCGGCCATTCCCACGCGCTCGAGTAGGACGGGCACGCGCTTCCGCCGCTCCGCCGCTGAGACCCCGGAAAGCTCTCCGTAATAGTCGAGGAGTTCGGCGGCGGTCAGGTGATCGTAGAAGTAGGGCTGCTCAGGCAGGAATCCGATCTGCGCTTTCACGCGCGGGTCCTGCATGTCGAGCCCGAGGATCTTCGCCGATCCACCCGTGGGAAACACGATTCCCATCAGCAGCTTCAGCGTGGTGGTTTTCCCCGCGCCATTAGGACCGAGGTACCCGAAGACCTCGCCTTCCTCCACGGTAAGGTTCAGTGGCTTCAGTCCGCGCCGCTTCTGTTTGTGCCAGAAGCCGACCTCGTAGGTCTTTTCCAGCCCCGAGATTTCGATGGCAGCCATGGTTGTAAGCCTGAGAAGGCCCGCGGGGCCCGGATGGAGACAATTATAAGCAGGAGGAGACAGGTTCGGCGGCGCGTGAGGCATCCCCCGTTTCTCACCAGCCTTGAGCTCCCCACGGCACCCGTCTTAGGTGGGCTTGTCTGCAAGAGGTTGCCCGGACCGCCACAGCCACAGCCCCGTTAGGGCGGCGGAAAGTAGCCCAGGACGGCGGGCTGCCGGATGTAGAGCTTCCGGCGGCCCGCAAGTCCTGGGTGAGGAGCGGCCAAGAGTTCGCGCGAACGACGCGGAGGCTCGTCTACGGAGAATATTCTACGAAAAAGCGGAAGGGGGCGGGGCGGGCGGGAGGCGATACGCAGTATGCAATTAGCACTTGGGATTTGGCCAGCAAGCGGGAACGAGGGCGGGCGGCCCACCTTCGATTCGGTGCCCCACGGCGCGAACGTGGGGCACCATTAAGAAGAATCGCAGGGCAGATGTGGGCCACCTGCCCTCATGGGCAAGCCATCACCGTCGTAATTTGCTCTCCCCTGCTTAACAGTTGGTTCGCCTTGACCACCGCGATCTTCTTCCCCGACTTGGCGCGCACTTCATTCTTGAATGCCTTCATCGACTCGCAAGCGGTGGCGACATCTCCGGCACTGATGGCAGTGGTCGAATTCCGCAACTTGGTATTCAGGCTCTGCGTAGTCTGCGGGTCGAGCTTGAAACTTATGACCACGTCCATGAGCGCGAAAATCTGCTCACTTGCCCCGGCGACGGACACTAGGAAGGTCAGGCCCGACTTGTTGCCGGCGGCATCTCTGGCCTCACAAAACACGCGAGTGGTGCCGATTGGAAAAGTGCTTCCTGAGAGAGGGTCACACAGGATGGTCGGCTGAGGGTCGGCCAGGTCCGTCGCGGATACAGAAAACGTCACTACGGCGCCTGCGGTGATGGTGGCCGGCACCGTCATGTCGGCGGGAACAGTCAATGTCGGCGGCGTGATGTCCACCACCCTTACAAAAAAAGACGCGTTCGCGATATTCCCGCTGGCATCGGTCGCGGTACAGGATACGGTGGTGAAGCCCAGCGGGAACGTGCTGCCAGAAGCCGGTCCGCAGGTCAGCACGGGATTCGGATCCAGGTTATCGGTGGCCGATACAGAAAAGGAAACAGCCGCCCCGGCGGGGCTGGTGGCTTCTGCGGTTATGTTAGGCGGGACCGTCAATACCGGGGCTTTGGTGTCTGCTCCTGAGATGGTGGTGGGCACGCAGTCCACATTGTTCTGGCCGGCGGGGTCTTGCTCTTCTGCCTGGGCTGTGCCCACATTTTCTATGGTCCCTTGGTTTTGGGATTGACTGTAATCTTAAATGTGGCGGTGCTGCTGGCGGCCAAGTCGCCCAGGTTGGCAGTAGTTCCTTGGTAGCTGCCCTGGCTGACCTCCGCAGAGGAGAACGTCAGCACGTCAGGCAAGCCGTCGCTCAGTCGCACGCCGGTGGCCGTGTCAGGACCGCTATTGGTCACGGTGAACGTGTAGGAGAAGGGCTGTCCCACTTGGGCTGTGGCGGGCCCGGTCATGCTCAGGCTGAGGTCACGCTGGAAATCGGAATTCGACCAAGGAACGCAGAACCTGTCAACCCGGCCTCTGCCGAACCCGTCGATATGGTTCACCCACAAGTCGCGGATTGGCCCGCCAGTGACTTTGCGAACAAAAGAGACAGCAAGCGGAGCGGAGCCGAAGCGAGTAGCAACAGCACCAGTAGCCTGCACCGTCGTGACATCGACCTCACGCACCGTGTTATCCGATGCCCCTGCGTAGATTTTTCCCGTACTGCGCGAGAAGACGGGCGCCGTGGTGAACCCAGTTCCTAACCGCGAGGGCAGGGGTTCGCCGGTTTTTCTGGCCATCTCCTATACCCAACTTGGGGACAAGGAACGGGCCCTACAGTGGCTGCAAAAGGCGTATGAGGAACGGCGCTCCTACCTGGCTTTCCTGAATGTCGATCCCGAGTTCGATCCTCTACGCTCCGATCTTCAAAGACCTGACCCGCAGGGTCGGCCTTCCACAGTGAGCCACAGCACTCGGTACTCGGAACTCCTTACTCGTTACCGCTCCACCGCAACCACCGGCATGGACAGCACGTCCGTCTCCGCTCCGGTCAGCAGCTCGATTCGCCGGGCCAGCGGCTGGACGGATTCCAGCGCGCGTATCGCCGCCTCGGTCGCGCTGGCTTCGGCTGCGACATCGTCGTCGTCACGCCGGCCGAAGGCGAGCAGAGCTTCGCCCAGCGTCCTGGGGCGCGGATACACCTGCAGCTTGACTTCTTCCGTGTCAGGTATTTTTGCTGCCTGCTTGGCCAGTCGCAGCGCGGTGTCGAAGCCGCCCAGTTCGTCCACCAGGCCGATGGCCTTGGCGTCCTCGCCGGTGTAAATGCGGCCCTTGGCGATCTTCAGCACCTGTTCTTTGGGCAGCTTGCGTCCCGCCGCGACCTTGGTGGTGAAGTCCGCATAAATGCGGTCGAGGAAGCCTTCGAAGCGTTTCCATTCGGCCGGAGAATAATCGTGTGTGCCCGTCCACATGGTGGCGTTCGCGCCCGCATGGACTTCGTCCCAGGAGATGCCGATCTTGTCCCAGAAGCCGGAGGTGAGGAATTTGCCGCCCAGCACGCCGATGGATCCGGTGATGGTCCCGGGTTGGGCGACGATCTTGTCCGCCGACATGGCGACGAAATAACCGCCCGAACCGGCCAGGTCGCCCATGCTGACGATGACCGGTTTGCCCGCCTTGCGGGCTCGCTCCACTTCCCGCCAGATGGTGTCAGAGGCCACATAGGAGCCGCCCGGGGAATCCACACGGAACAGGATCGCCTTCACGTCCTTGTCGTCGATGGCGGCCCGGAAAGCGGCCGCGACCGTGTCCGACCCCATGGTGAAATCGCCAGTGAGCGGATTGAAACCGCTCTTGCCCCGCTCGACGCCACCCGAGCCATAGATGAGCGCGATGGTCTGGCCTTCGTCATGCGGCCGCCCCGCGCGCTCCAGGTACTTCGCCAGGGACAATCTCGCCGCGCCCTCGCCGGCGCGCTTTTTGGCCTCGTCCATCACCTCGTCGCGGTAGGCCAGCCGGTCCACCAGTTTCGCGTCGATGGCCTCCTGGCCCAGGAATGGCCCGCGATCGATCAACGCCCGAACCTCGTCCTCCGACATTTTGCGTGCTGCCGCAATGCCCCGCACCCACTGGCCGTACCACGACTTTACGACGCTTTCCATGGCCTCGCGGTGCGTGGGCGTGAATTTCTTCTCCACGTGGATGTTGTAGGCGTTTTTATATTCGTAGCGCTGGCCGCCGCGGAAGCGCAGACCCAGCTTGTCGTAGGCGCCGCGCCGGAACATGGGCTCAAGCATGATTCCCGTGAGGTTCACGTCTCCGGACGGTTGCAGCCAGATTTCATCAAAGGCCGTCGCCAGGTAGTAGGCGCTGCCGCCGTTGCGGAACTCTCCGAAGGTCTGGGATTAGGCGTTGGCGAACTTTTTCTTGGCGGGGAAACGGGCTATATAATCGAGGATCTCCTGGATCTGCGCCATGCCTTGCGGGGCCGCTCCCAGGTGCGCCACCAGCCCGGCTACGCGTTCGTCGTTGGCCCCGCGGTCCAGCGCCTCCACGATGTCGCGCACCGAAGGCTGATTGCGCAACAGCGCCTTGGCC
>JBOGLL010000061.1:0-6382 GCA_050746065.1 Terriglobales bacterium
ACTGGAGGCAGCAGGTCACGATGTGCTGCTCGACGATCGCGACGAGCGTCCGGGCGTGAAGTTCAAGGACGCCGACCTGGTGGGAGTTCCCTTCCGCATCACTGTTGGCAAGAAGGTTTCCGAGGGAAAAGTAGAAGTGGTTCGGCGCTCGACACGCGAAACTCGCGATGCTACCATTGCCGAAATCGGCCAGGAATTTGAGCAAATCTTCCGCGCCGGTTAGGAGAGCGGGCCGCCATGAAAACCCTGAAGGCGCTTGTCAGCGTCGGCATCGTCGTGGCCATGGTGTATGTGGCTTTCAGGTTGGTGCCTCCCTACTTCAACAATTACCAGTTCCAGGACGCCCTCGAAAGTGAAGCGCGTCTTGCTTCCTACGGCCAAAAGAGCGAGCAGGAGATCCGCGATATCATCGCGAAAAAGGCTACCGAGTTCAGCATCCCGCTCACCGCCGATCAGATCAACGTACAGCGTTCCGGCAATGAGGTTCAAATCTCTGCGAAATACACCATCCATGTGGACCTGCCCGGTTATCCCCTGGACTTGAAGTTCGAACCCGGCACCAAAAGCAAACGCGCCTACTGACCACCCTTTCTATCTCTGATTTTCCCGCCTCCCGGCGTAGATTTGTTCCCTCCACTCGTGTCAGAATCTAGTGGTACGTTCTGGCGGCAACTCCGTTTCCCGAGTGGCGAAAAGACTCCACCTTGTGCGCAAGACCCGCCGAAAGGCCCGTTCTTTCCGTGTCTCCTTCTCCAAGCTCAAGGCTTGGGCACGTTCCTCCAAAACCGCCCAGATTTCCCTGATTGCGGCCGCAGTTGTACTGGTCGTCGGGCTCTCCACGTTTCTCTACGTGTGGGTGAAGTATGGAGAACTGGTCGACGAGCGCATGCGCGGCCAGGTGTTCAATAACGCCTCCAGGATCTACGCGGCGCCGCGCATCCTGCGCGTGGGCCAGAAGGTCCAGGTACACGACGTGGCCGGCTACCTGCGGCGCGCCGGCTATGCCCCCGACGACTCGGAGTCCGAGATCGGCAACTATCGCATCCTGGCCAGCGGTATTGAGATCCAGCCGGGCCCTGCGTCGTATTTCGGACGGCATTCCGCCAGCATTACCGTGGAGGCCGGCAAGGTGGCCCGCATCCTGGTTTCCGGAAGCTCGGCCCGGCAGGCGCCGGCCTACGAGTTGGAACCGCTGATGGTGACATCGTTCTTCGACACTGAGCAGCGCACCAAGCGCCGTCTGGTGAGTTATGACGACATCCCCAAAGTGCTGGTGGACGCGGTGCTCGCCATTGAAGACCGCCGCTTCTTCGACCATGGCGGCGTGAACTTTTTCCGCTTCGCCGAAGCCGCCTGGGTGAACCTGCGCGAAGGCAAGCCCAGCCAGGGCGGTTCCACGCTGACCATGCAGATCTCGCGCGGCTTCTTCCTCACGCCGGAAAAAACCGTCAAGCGCAAGCTCACCGAGATCCTCATCGCCTTCCAGTTGGAGCAGCGTTTCTCCAAGAAGCAGATCTTCGAGCTGTACGCCAATCAGGTTTATATGGGGCAGCGAGGTTCGTTCGCCATCCGGGGTTTCGGGGAAGCGTCGCGCTCGTATTGCGGCAAGGACATGAAGAGCCTGACCCTGCCCGAGGCGGCGCTGCTGGCAGCGGTGATCCAGAGGCCCAGTTTCCTCTCGCCCTACCGTCACCCGCAGCGCGCCCAGGAGCGCCGCAATCTGGTACTCGACGGCATGGTGGAAACCGGCGCCATTTCCCGCGAGGAAGCCGAACGCGCCAAGGCCGCTCCCCTGAAGCTGGCGCCACCCAACGTCGAGGCCAGCGACGCTCCCTACTTCGTGGACCTGGTGAAGGAGCAGCTCCTGGAGCAGTACAGCGAGCGCGATCTGAACGAAGAAGCCTACCGCATCTACACCACCCTCGATCCGGAACTGCAGAACTTCGCAGCCGGAGCGGTTTACGAAGGCATGAAGAAGGTGGACGAGCAGATCAAGAAGGCGCGCACCCGGCGGGTGGCGGTGGGCAAGGGCAAGTTTGAGAACCAGTTGCGCCCCGGCCCGCAGGCCCAGGTGGCGCTGGTGGCCCTGGATCCTCACACCGGGGCCGTGCTGGCGCTGGTGGGCGGCCGTGATTACAGCGCCAGCCAGCTTAACCATGCGGTGGCCCAGAGACCCACCGGGTCGGTGTTCAAGCCCTTTGTGTACGCGGCCGCTGTCAACACCGCCATCACCGGCGCCGACCAGGTGCTGACCATGGCCTCGCTGATTGACGACTCACCCACTACGTTCGTCTACGGCGACCAGGTGTATGAGCCGCGCAACTACCAGGAGAAATACCACGGCCCGGTGACGGCCCGGTTCGCGCTGGCCCTCTCGCTCAACAACGCCACCGTTCGCCTGGCCGAGCAGGTGGGCTACGACCAGGTAGCCAAATTGGCCCGCGACTCGGGCGTGACATCGGCGAGGGGCACACCCGCGGTGGCGCTGGGCGCCTACGACGCGACTCCGCTGGACATTGCCGGCGCGTACACGGTGTTCGCCAACGGCGGCACGCGCCTCACGCCGCGCCTGCTGAATGCCGTGCGCAACGCCAAGGGAGAGTTGCTGGGAACCATGGGCTCCGATCGCAAGCAAGTTCTGGATCCGCGTGTGGCCTACGTGATGACCACCATGATGGAAGCGGTGATTAATTCGGGTACCGCCGCCGGGGTCCGGGGCATGGGGTTTTCGGCGCCGGCCGCGGGCAAGACGGGCACCTCGCACGACGCCTGGTTCGCCGGCTACACCAGCAACCTGTTGTGCATCGTGTGGGTGGGCTTTGATGATTACAGCGACCTGAAGATGAGCGGCGCCAACACCGCCGCGCCCATCTGGACCGAGTTCATGAAAAAGGCCGCGGCCCACCCGCAATACAGCGACGCGCGCGGTTTCTCGGCGCCCCCGGGAGTCACCGGCGTCCTGCTCGACAAGAACACCAATCTGCGTGCCACCGCCAAGTGCCCGGAAACCTACACCGCGGTGTTCATTTCCGGCACCGAGCCGCTGCAGACCTGTGAGGACGGCTCGCGCAGCCTGCCGGGCATGGCCTTGCGGCTCCTGGGCGTGGATCCGAAACCATTACCCCCGGTGCTGGTGTCTAATAGTCCCCAGGAGCCCGAGGGAGCGGCACGCGCCGACGGTTCCGCATCTCCACCGGAGAAAAAGAAGAAGAAGCGGAGCTTCTTCGGCAGGATTTTTGGCGGCTCGGACGACGAAGAGGAGGAACCGCCGAAACCTCAGCCGCCGCCCGCTCCGCCGCCCAAGACCGGGACGCAGACTGGAAAGGACCCTGCCCCTGCACCTCACTAAGCTTCTCACCAGGAGAAACACATGACCACCCGCATCGCTGGCTTTACTTTGCTTGGCTTCCTTGCAGTTTCCACCCTGCTTTTCGCGCAGAACCCGCTGATCCCCTCGGATTCCGGTTCCGACAACACGGCCACCGCGCCCTCGGAAGTCCGCCGCGCCGAACCGCCGCCGGCAAACTGGAGCGCGGAGGACCTGGAGGCGCGCGGGGATGCCCTGCGCGCGGAAAAGGCCTACGCCGATTCGATTGACTATTACCGCGCCGCCCTGGGCAAGCGCCCGAACTCCGCCAGCCTGAATAACAAGATGGGCATGGCGGAACTGATGATGCTGCGTTTCGGTCGCGCCCGCAAGGCCTTCGAGCGTGCCCTGAAGGTAGATCCCCAGTACGCCGAGGCCATGAACAACCTGGGCGTCACCTACTACATGCAGAGCGACTACAAGAAGGCCATTCGACATTATTTGAAGGCGGTCGCGGTCCGTCCGGACAATGCATCCTTCTACAGCAACCTGGGGACGGCCTATTTCGCGCGCAAGAGGTTCGAGGAAGCGAGCAGCGCCTATTACCGCGCCCTGGAGCTGGACCCGGAGGTCTTCGAACGCCGCTCCCGCACCGGGGTCTCGGCCCACATGGCCTCGCCCTCCGACCGCGCACGCTACTCTTACGTGATCGCCAAGATGTACGCCCGCGTGGGCGACGCCGATCGCTGCCTGCTCTACCTGAAAAAGGCGGTCGAGCAGGGCTTCCCGGAGATTGCCAACGCCTACAAGGACGAGGAATTCGCCAGCATCCGCAAGGACCCGCGCTTTACCTCGGTCATGACGCCGCCTCCGCCGCCGGCGTCCAACTAGCGTTTCTCTTTTCCTACTGGCGCCCCACGTTTCGCGCCGTGCAGCTCGCGCTCGGCCGCATCGCGGCTAGCACGGTGCTTGACACGGAAATGAGCTTGGACTAGATTCCGCCAAGCGAGACGGTTCCACGCAGTAGACCCCCGGGTGTTAGACCCTAGCTTTTCTCGGAACACCAGACTTTAGGGAGAACTATATGGTCAGGACACAGCTCATGACTCTTCCTCTCTTGCTTCTCTTGGTTTCGATGCCTGTGATTGCACAGGTCTCAACGGACGCGCCCGAACCAGCCACCAAAGACCCCCAGGGCATCGCCGTCGTCCAGCAAGCCATTTCGGCAATGGCTGGAACCACGCTGGCCCAGGGAAACCTCGACTCAGTGTCCACGGGCACTCTGCTGATCGGCGGGTCTTCTCCAGCCGCATTCCCCATCACCATCAAAACCAAGGGTACCCGCAAGGTACGGTCCGAGCTTGAGAGGCCCAACGGCAAGGGCGTCCGCATATTGAACGACGGCAGGGCGGCGATTGTGCGTGCCGATGGAAAGATCCGGCGGTTGAGCCGCGTCAACACCGTGGCAGAACGAGTCACTCACATACCACTCTTGTCGCTGCTCGCCGAATTTCAGGACGCCGACGTGGAAGTGAAAGCGGATGCGGCAACCATGTCGGACGCCCGGCCCGTGGCGGTAGTAACGCTGAGCCTCGTCGCCGTGGACAAGAATGACCCCGTCGAAAATCCCCGCGAGGTCACCCTAACAACTTTTCTCATAGATGCCTCCACCGGCTTTGTTGCCGAAGTGCGGTACACCAGCCACGCAGAGAACAACCCCTTGGACAAACGCCCGGTCGTTATCCGCTATTCCGACTACCGGCAGGTCAGCGGCATTTGGGTCCCGTTCCGCCAGACTACCTACCTCGACGGGAAACTGGAAAGCGAGCTGGTGCTCGGTTCCGTCTCATTCGGGGTTGGGCTTTCTGATTCTGAGTTTGAGCTCCCGGAGCCGGAGGTGGCCAATGCTCAGTAGCAGACTTCGTCATGCTCCGATCGCTGGTTTCCTGGTGGCTTTGGCAGTCCTTTGGCCTGTACTGGTCTGCGGGCAGGCCATCACCAATGGAAACAATATCGGGCTGCCACCCAACGGCGTTTTCAGCGGTTCGGCATTCGACAATGTCCAGCTCAATAACGGCAATCTGCACATAGAAATCCCGCTGGTCGTACTTCCAGGCCGTGGGCTGTCGACCGCGTACAAGTACGTCTACGACAACAAGGGAGGCTGGCAAGACCAGATCCACTGCGGCCACGCCAGCGAGATATGCACATCGTTCATCAAGAAGGCGCCCGGAAACACCATGCACTGGCCACTAGTGCAATCCCTTGGTGGCTCCATGTCCTTCGAGTTCGGAAAGTATTCCTGTGTTACCGGTGCGCCCGCCTTCACCGTCACGACCAACTATCTGTTCATTGAGTCGAATGGAACCAAACACAATTTCCTGCCCGGGCAGTTGGTCACTCCTGGGTCCGCCAATATCTATTGCCCGGCGTACGGTACGACCCTGTACGCCTCCGATGGCTCGGGCTGGCTCATGTACACCGACCCGGCCAATGGTGTGCCTACCAAGATGGTCGGACCCGACGGAACCGTCGTCGAAGGCATAGTGCGGGATTCCAATGGCAATCAGTTTGCCGTCAATGGCACGGACACGCTCGGCCGGCAGCTTCCGACTCTTGTTTTCAACTCCACTACCGGCAAGCATGAGTTCACCTATTCCGATTCTTCCGGTGCGCCCAGGATCATACAGATCGCGCGGACTTCGGTGCCCGTGCAAACCTCGGTTTGTGGCTATGCCGACGGCGACATTTGTTATGAGTATTCAGGGAGTAACTCGGTCATCAGCGAGATCGAGTTCCCCAACGGGATGAAGTACACGTTCACTCACGTACAAAACTCCCACGGCGAACCAGCGAACGTAGTCCTGCCTACAGGCGGCCAGATTGCTTGGACCTGGGCTCCCGCAGCCGACGACATCGGAGGCAGGCGAGTCGCAACTCGGATCGTCACCGCCAACGGTCAGACAGCACAATGGAGCTACGTCCGCGATCCGGTAGCCGCTACCATAACCATGACCGACCCAGCCAACAATGCCACCAAGGCATACTGCACCTTCAGTGCTTCAGGCTCTTGCC
>JBOGLL010000062.1:0-11436 GCA_050746065.1 Terriglobales bacterium
GTCGCCCGATAGTTGGCTGCTACGGACGTTGCGGAACGAAGCAATTGTTTTCCCATCACCTGAGCTACCGGAGTATTGGGCAAACTACGGAAGAGCCGCACCACTCGCAGCGCGAACTCCTTACTTCGATCCTTTAAGTCCTCGCGCTTGCTTGGCATTTGGGAGGCGCCGACCTCGGCACGTGCAACTCCCCGGGGATTTTCAGATGACCAGATGACCCGATGACCACATGACTACATTGCCGGAATTACCCCAACATTCCCTTCTTGGGCGGCGCGTTGCCGCTGATCATGGGCAGGGATTTTTCCACGTCGCCGTGCGGGCGCGGAATCACATGGACGCTCACCAGCTCGCCCACGCGCCGGGCGGCGGCGGCGCCGGCATCGGTCGCGGCTTTGACGGATGCGACATCGCCGCGCACCATGATGGTGACGTAACCCGCCCCGATGTATTCCTTGTGGACCAGCTCGACGTTGGCAGCCTTCGCGGCGGCATCGGCTGCCTCGATCGAGCCTACCAAGCCCTTGGTTTCAATCAGTCCCAGCGCTTCCATGCTGTCTCTCCGCGGCGCAGCGGACCCCGCTCAGCGGGATTCGGCTCCCAGCCGGGCCTAAAGCTATCACGCGCTTGGGCAGCGGTCAACGGAGCCCACGGACATCCACGGCGAAACCCTGCCGCTGTGTTAAGATTTTTGATTGCGCAATCTTTTTCCTGCTCGACCATGCTGATTTCCAGGGAATACGTGGGCTACTTGGCCCGCGAAGTCACTAAAAAGCTGATTGCAGGCGAGTTCATCGAGGCCGCCAACCCGGCCTCGGTCACCGCCCGCGTCAACGCCGCCATGATGGACGAGGTGGCGCTCGAAGACCGCATCAACGACGAAGTGCGCGCCATCCTCGAGCAGTATTCCGAAGACATGCGCCGCACCGGCGCCAGCTACCAGGAGATGTTCAAGAAGGTGAAGGGCGAGCTGGTGCGCAAGTATAAGGCCGTGCTATGAGGCTTTCGCGCGACAAGGTGAACAAGCTGGCGCACAGTGTGGCCGACGCCCTGGCCGAAATGGACGACGTCGATTTCCTGGAAGACCGCAACACCATCCGCCAGGAGATCCGTCGCCTGCTCGAGGAACTGCTCAAGGCCGAGGAGAGGATCGACGCCGCCGCCCGCCTCAAGATCGAGAACCAGAAGCGCACCATCCTCGAGGGCAGCGCCGAATGGGACATCCTCTATCGCAAGTACTACAACGAGGAAGTGAAGAAGCTGGGCATTTAGTCCCCACCCCAGTCCGTTTCGTCCCGCAAATCCCTGAACCTTGCTCCGCAGGCACTTCTCAGACTCCGGGAAGCAGTGTAGAAGGGAAACTCCCCAACTTATGCTGGAATGCCGCTGGTTCCGCTGGCTGCTGGTCACAGGCGCATGGGCGCTGCTGGGAGTGTTTTTTGCCAGCCGCATGTACGTCCTGCGCGCCTTCTATGATCGTCCCCTCCCCTTCTCGCGCGCGCTGATTTACGCCTTCAGCACCACGCTGGTTTGGGCCGCGCTCACTCCTCTGGTGGTGGCGGTTACCAACCGTCTGGCCCGCCTGCGCCTGCCTTTGTGGCGCCATCTGCTGATGCATGCGTTGAGCGCCTGCGTGTTTTCGGTGGTCCACATTTCGCTCCGGTTGTTCGTAATGCTCCAGCTTCGGCTGCAGATTATCCAGGTCTCGTCGCGGCTCGATCAATTCAACATCTCGCTGACGGCCAACCTGGCGCTGGACGTGATCCTCTACTGCACCATCGTCGCCGCCTGGCACGGACTGGGCTATTACCGGCGCTTCCGCGAGCGGCAACGGCAGGCGTCGGACCTGGAGGCGCGCCTGGCGCGGGCCCGCCTGCAGATCCTCACCGCGCAATTGCAGCCGCATTTTCTGTTCAACACCCTGCACTCCATTTCCGCGCTCATGTATCGCGACGTGGCCGCAGCCGACCGCCTCATGGCCCGCCTGAGCGACCTGCTGCGCTTGACTCTGGAGAACGTGAACCACACCCAGGTGACGCTCAAGCAGGAGATCGAATTCCTCACCGGCTACCTGGAGATCGAGCAGACCCGCTTCCGCGACCGGCTGTCGGTGGAGATCGACGTGGACCCTGCGGCGCTCGTAGCCAGGGTTCCCAACATGCTGCTGCAGCCGCTGGTGGAGAACGCGCTACGCTACGCCGTGGCGCCGCGTTCTGCGCCGGGGCGCATCCGCATCCGCGCTCATCGCCACCTCCAGCAGCTTCGCCTGGAAGTGGAAGACAACGGCCCCGGCCTTCCGCCACGCTGGCGGGAGCCCCTCCAGAGCGGCCCTGGACTGGCCACTACGCGCGCCCGGCTCGAGCAGATCTACGGAAGCGACCAGTCGCTGGAACTAGGGAATCTTCCCGATGGCGGCTTGCGGGTCACGCTGACCATGCCTTTCCAAACCGGACCTGAGATGCAGCGCGAGGCCGAGTCCATTGCTGCCGGCGCCGCAGGGGAAGGTGCCGCCGCTGTGGATGTGGCCGACCATGCCGAGCCAACCCCGCTTCCTCCTCGTCAGGATCCGTTGCTTCCGGAGCGCTTGTGGGCGCGCTGGGCCCTGGTGCTGGGTGGATGGACGGCCCTCGCTCTCTATTTCACCATTGAGAACTACGCTTACATTCTTCTTTACGCCGGAACGCCCATGACGTTCACCCGGATCCTGTCCTGGTGGATCACTCACTTCTATCTGTGGGCCTTGCTCACACCGGCGGCTTGGTTCGTGCTGCGCCGTTTTCCTTTGGAGCGCCGCGCATGGAAGGGCCGCCTCCTGGTCCATGTTCCCGCGAGCCTTGTGATTGTGGCGCTGCAGACCGCGCTTTGGCTCCTCGTGGCTCCGTGGCTGGAACTGCCGATGAAGCCGGGCATGACGCTCTGGGAAATGTACCGCAGCTTTCTGGTCGGCGACTTTCACTCCAATCTCATGGTCTACTGGTCGCTGGTGGGCTTGTGGAACAGTTTGAATTTCTACCGCAAGTATCAGCAGGAATCGCTCGCCGCTTCGCGTCTGGAAAAGAGTTTGTCGCAGGCGCGTCTCGATGTTCTGCAGATGCAGTTGCAGCCGCACTTCCTCTTCAACACTTTGCACGCCATCTCCACGCTCATGCAGCGGGACGTAGTCGCAGCCAACCGCCTCATCGTCCGGCTCAGCGACCTGCTCCGTCTCACCCTGGAACACGCCGGGGAGCAGGTGGTGTCCCTGCAAAAGGAACTCGAATTGCTGGAACAATACCTTGAGATCCAGCGTACCCGGTTCCAGGACCGACTGACGGTCCGCATGGACATAGATCCGGAAACCCTGGACGCGCGGGTGCCGTGCCTGATTTTGCAGCCGCTGGTGGAGAACGCTGTGCGGCATGGCATTGCTCCCCTGAGCCGTCCCGGCCGGATCGAGATTCGCGCCCACCGTCAGAACGGTACGTTGAGGTTGGAAGTGTGTGACAACGGGGTGGGCTTGAAGCCGGAAGAGGAATCGCATCAGGGCATCGGACTGGGCAACACGCGCGCGCGTCTGGCGCAAATGTACGGCGCGTCCCAGGCGCTTCGCATGAACAATGCACCGGCGGGCGGCCTGGTGGTAAGCGTGGATATCCCCTTTTCTTCCGCGGCCTGAAAAATTTCCCTCAACCTTTCCCTGGTTTCGCGCGTCCAACCTTTTAGCGAAGGTCCGCATCACAGGGCGGAACCTCATCCAAAATCTGGTCAGGAGTCGAAGATGAAGATTCGGGCACTCATCGTCGATGACGAACCGCTGGCACGCGAGCGTATCCGCTCGTTACTGCTGGATGAATCCGACATCGAGCTTTCGGGAGAGTTTGAAAACGGCAGCAAGGCCGTGGACGCCATCCGCCAGGACGCTCCCGACCTGCTTTTCCTGGACGTGCAAATGCCGGAGCTGGATGGCTTTGGCGTATTGCAGGCCATCGGCCCCGACCGCGTCCCGGCGGTGATTTTCGTCACTGCATACGACGAATACGCGTTGCGGGCGTTCGATGCCAATGCCATGGACTATCTGCTCAAGCCTTTCGATCAGGAGCGATTTCGTCGCTCCCTCGACCGCGCCCGCAGCCACCTCCAACTCGATCGCGCCAGCCGCGTCAACGACAAGCTCCAGAGCCTTATGCGCTATCTGAATATTGATCCCAACCAGCTCGGTCAGCTTCCCCAGTCGCCCGCGGCGCCACCGGCAACTGCGTCCACGCAGGGCAACGGGCACTCCCACGCCTCACACTCCGACCGCCTGGTGGTGAAATCGGGAGGCCGCGTCTACTTCCTGAAGTCCGACGAGATCGACTGGGTGGAAGCCGCGGGCAACTACGTTCGCCTGCACGTTAGCAAGGACTCCCACCTGCTGCGCGAAACCATGAACGGCATCGAGACCAAACTCGATACCCGGCACTTCATGCGTATCCATCGTTCCACCATCGTCAACCTGGAGCGCATCAAGGAGTTGCAGCCCTGGTTCCACGGTGACTACGTAGTGCTGCTACGCGATGGCACTCGGCTCACGCTCAGCCGCGGGTATCGCGAAAAACTCCAGCAGGTGATGGGCAGCCACTTCTAGCGCTTCGCCGAAGGCCCTTTGTCCGAGCATAGTGGGCGGCCAGCCCCAAGAGTGCGTGTCAGGTTGCGATTCACAAAAGCATAGGGACGTGCCGTCCACACTCCGGTAATCCGTAGCAAACTCAGAAAATCGACCGCTTCTGCCTTCCATTTCGTCCCCTTCGCAGTCCATTGCACACCTCTCTCCGGCGGTTTGTCCCGCACTTCACGCGACTCGTCCCAAAGGCTGTGAGCTTGCTCCCTGCTGGCAGGCCAGATGCCTTTACCAAGGTGGAAATTCAGTTACTTGGCTTGGAAATTTCCCTTCAAAAGCGAGGAAAACGTATGAAGCATGAAGTCAGAAAGACTCTGCTTCTGGGATTGGTGCTTCTGCTGAGCGCGAGTCTGGCATTCGCGCAAGGCATCGTGACCGGTTCGATTTCCGGCACGGTGCAGGACCAGCAGGGCGCCGTCATTCAGGGAGCAAAGGTCATAGCCCGGGAGGTGGGCACCAACCGGGAATTTGCGACGGAATCCGACGCCTCAGGCCGATTTAGCCTGCGCGCGCTGCCCGTCGGCACCTACAACGTCACCGCTGACGCCGCCAACTTCAGCAAGCTGAACGTGGCCGGCGTCGTCGTCAACATCGCCAAGGAAACTTCTTTGGGCTCGCAGACGTTGACCGTGGGCACTAAGGACGTGATCAACGTGGAGAGCACGCCTCCGCTCGTCGAGGGCACCACCACGCAGATCTCCACCACCTTTGGCAACCGCGAATTGGCTGAGTTGCCCATCGGCACGGGGTTCGACTCCCTCGCGCTTCTGGTACCGGGCGTGGCGCCCGCCGGTGACAACGCGTTCGGCAACACCAACGGCGCAGCCATTTCCTCCAACGGCCAGCGCACGCGATCCAACAACTTCATGATTGACGGTCAGAGCAACAACGACAACTCCGTCTCCGGCCCTCAATTCTTCGTCGGCAACCCGGACGTCGTGACCGAATTCCAGGTCATCACCAACTACAGCGCCGAGTTCGGCCGCAACATGGGCTCGGTGGTCAACCTCGTCACCAAGAACGGCACCAACAGCTTCCACGGCACCTTGTTCGAGTTCCATCAGAACTCCCTCTTCGATTCACTTAAGAACGAAGAGAAAAACTCGAACTTCGGCTTCTGCGAGCCGGGTGTCAGCACCGCTGGACCGGATGGAATTCCCGGCAATGCCGACGACTGCAACGCCGTGGGCGACCCGGCACGGGTGATTGACAACAAGTTCGGCGGCACCTTCGGCGGACCTGTGGTCAAGGACAAGCTGTGGTTCTTCACCGGGTTGTACTGGCAGCGGACTCGGTCGGCCGGTGTAACGTTTAGCTCCGCGCCGCAAATGACCCCCACCGCGGCCGGTTTGGCGACTCTGCAGGCGGCCTATCCGGGCAGCGTACCGGTGGCGGCCCTCACCACACTCGGCCCGCTCAATATCCCCTTGGGGAACCCGGCGATCACCGCCCTCTGTGGAGTGGACGATGGCTGTACCCCGGCGGGTCTGCTCACGGTTTCCAACGGGGTAACGGCCGTGCCCGTCGAGTTCGGTTTTGTCAGCCGTTTCCTCAGCCAGCCTTTTAACAACTTCGAACTGGTGGCGCGCGGCGACTGGCAGGTGACCAGCAAGGACCGCTTCTTTGCCCGTTACCTGTTTCAGCCCGCCTTCTTCGGCAACGCCGTGCAATTCACCACCTTCGCCGGCGGTGGGATCACCGACGTTCCCTCCCGCACCCACCAGATCGGTCTCGACTGGACACGCACCTTCTCTCCCCGCTTCGTCAACACCGCCCGCTTTAGCTATGGACGGACGGACGTCGGGTTTGAGAACGGCGCCTTTGCCGACTGCAACCGGGCCAACACCAATGCCTGCCCCACGCTCATCAACTACACCGGCAACCTGGTGGATGTCGGGCAGGGCGCTGGCGCGCCTCAGGGACGCCTCGTCAACCACTCTCAGTGGCAGGACAATGCCTCCTACGTTACCGGAAGGCACACCCTGAAGTTTGGTGGCGAGTACGCCCGGCAGCGTTCGCCCAGCAGCTTCCTGCCCAATCAGAACGGCCAGTTCATCTACAACGGTGCCGCCGCTGCCTGCCCCACCGGCAGTGACCCGACGCTCGAGGCATGCGGCTTCTCGCTGTTCCTGGCCAACACCACCACCACCTTCAATTTGGCGGACGGCGTCGTGGTCAACAACTTCAAGGAGCAGGATTTCTCCTTCTACTTCCAGGATGAGTGGCGGGTCAAGGACAACCTCACCCTCATCCTCGGGTTGCGCTACGAGTTCTTCCAGCAGGCCCTGAACCTGCTGCATGATCGCACCGTGGCGCAGCAGACGGGCCCCAATCCCTTTTGGGATCCGTCCCTACCCCTGGACCGCACCACCTTCCAGCACACGCCCAACGACACCAACAACTGGTCGCCCAACATTGGTTTCGCTTGGACTCCGCGAATCTTTCCCGGCCTGTTCGGAAATGGTAAGACGGTGGTCCGCGGCGGCTTCCGCCTCTCCTACGACCCTTCCTTCTACAACCTCTTCCTGAACTCGGCCAATTCCGCTCCCGTGGTCAATCTGGGTACCATCACCACTCCGGTCGCCATTCCCTCGGGCACCACCTTCACGGGTACTGAGATCAGGCCAGCCCTGCTGCCCCTGATTCCCACCGGTGTGGACCCTGGGCTCCGCACTCAGACCCAGGTGTCCTCCGACTTCCACAATCCCTACTCGCAACAGTGGAACCTCGGCGTCCAGCGCGACCTGGGCGGCAAGATGGCCTTTGAGGTCCGCTACGTGGGCAACCACACGGTGGGGAATTTCCAGACCGTCAACGGCAATCCCGCCCTCAACCGGCTGATCAACAACGGATTCGGCAGCTTGATTCCGTCGGGGCTCGTACCCTGTGCCGATCCAACCGCTCCGGGCTTCGGGACCGGCAACACTCGCGGCCACGTGGATTGCGACCGCCGCAATGTCCTCCGCCGGCAGAACTCGGCATTCGCCATCTATCACGGCCTGCAAACGCGGTTTGACGTGTCGAACTGGCATGGTCTGACCGCACGGTTGAACTACACCTGGAGCAAGACCCTGGACAATACCAGCGAAGTGTTCAGCACGCTGGCGGGCGGTAATACCCTGTTCTTCTCGCAGAGCCCGTTTGATACCAATCAGGCCGAGCGCGGCATCAGTGGGCTGGACTTTCCGCATGTGGGCTCGGTGGCGCTCATCTACGACCTGCCCTGGTACCGTCAGCAACAGGGCTTCCTCGGTCACCTGCTGGGTGGATGGCAGGTCAACACCACTTGGCGCTACGTTAGCGGTGGCCCCTACACGGTGGCGCAGTTTAAGGAGAGTCTCTTCTGCGATCCCACCAACACCCTGAGCGGGGCCTTTGACGCCTGCCGTCCCATCCTCAGCAACCTCTCGGCGCCGTTTGACGCCGTGGGCCGCTGCACCGACGTCACCAACGACGGCATCGCCGATTGCATCTTTATCAACGAATTCACTGGCGACCCGACGACCTTCGACGCCGTCCACTGGATTATCAACGATCCAACCGCGGCGCTGTTCTTCGGTTCGCCCTTCTTGGGCAACGGCCGCAATACAGAGCGCGGAGAATCGGTCAACACGGTCAACTTGGGGGTCTTCAAGAACACCAAGATCTCCGAAAAGGTCACTCTCCAGTTCCAAGCCCTTGCCTTCAACGTGATGAACCGGATGTTCCGCGGCACCCCCGATCCCTTCGTTCAGGATGTGGGATCTTCCTTCGGCAACACCGGCTTCAACGTCAGCGGTAATTTCCAGACCAACGCCATCGAGGGTGGTATTGCTCAGCGCCGCCTAAGCTTTGGTCTGAAGCTCATCTTTTAGACTGTCTCTCTCAATGCCTCCCACGGGGGAGCCGCCAGGCTCCCCCAATTTTTTGATCTGCTCCCGGAACACGTGCGCAGCCGTTTTCAAGCATCCCGAGTGCAGCGAGGGACCCCTATACCGACGATGCTTCTCCCATGGATCATTCCATCCACAGCGACCTGCGATAATTCTCGTTTTCTAACCGAGGGCTCAATGAAAACTACTCGGCACATCATTCTTAGACTGTCCTGCGTGCTCGCACTCTCATCGTTCGCTGCTGCCCAGGACGCCGCCGCTCTCCGCAACCAAGTCCGCGCCTACCGCATCCAGCACCAAGCAGAGATCCTGCGTAGCTACGCCGACCTGCTGGCCATCCCCAATTGGGCCAGTGATTCCGCCAACATTCGCCGCAACGCCGAGTACATTGCCGGCCTGCTGCGCGCCCGCGGCGTGGAGACACGCCTGCTCGAGCATCTCGGCACTCCTCCTGTGGTTTACGGAGAGCTGCGCGCACCGGGTGCTACCCGCACCATTGTCGTTTATGTTCATTACGACGGGCAGCCCGCGGAGGCTGCTGACTGGGGTGGCGCCGATCCCTGGAAGCCTATCCTGCGCGACAAGAGCCTGGAAGATGGTGGCCACGAGATCCCGTGGCCTGCGCCGGGTGCGGCGATCGATCCCGAGTGGCGTATCTACGCCCGCTCTTCCAGCGACGACAAAGCGCCCATCGCCGGATGGCTGGCCGCCCTCGACGCGCTGCGCGCCTCGGGCATCGCGCCCTCCGTCAACGTCAAATTCTTCTTCGAAGGCGAGGAAGAGGCCGGCTCGCCGCATCTTGGGGAAGTGCTGAAAAAGTACGCTGAATTGCTCCGTGGCGATTTGTGGCTGCTTTGCGACGGTCCCGTCCATCAGACCCGTCGCCCGCAAGTCGTTTTTGGCGCGCGCGGCATCACCGACCTTGAAATCACGGTTTACGGCCCGGTACGCGCCCTGCACAGCGGTCATTACGGCAACTGGGCTCCCAACCCGGCCGCGGAGCTGGCGCGCCTGCTCAGTGGCCTGCGCGACGCCCAGGGACGCATCCTGGTACCGGGCTTCTACGACGACGTACGCTCGCTCAGTGAAAGCGAACGCCGCGCTCTGGAGAGCGTCCCGGAAGTGGAACCGCAGCTGCGGGAATCGCTCGGCCTGGCGCACACCGAAGGCAATGGCCGCCGTCTGGTCGAACTCACCATGCTTCCTGCCATCAACGTTCGCGGCCTGCACAGCGGTGCTGTGGGAGAGAACGCGCGCAACGCCATTCCCACCGAGGCCTCGGCGTCTCTTGATTTCCGCCTGGTCCCCAATCAAACACCCGCCGGCGTCCGGCGCCGCGTGGAAGACCACCTGCGTTCGCAAGGCTATTGGCTGACGCCGGAAACTCCCAGCCTGGAGGTTCGCCGGCGCCACGCCCGCATCGTGAAACTGGAGTGGAGAGCCGGTTATCCCGGGGCGCGAACTTCGCTCGATCACCCCGCAGCGCAGGCGGTCACGCGCGTGGTCGAGGATGCCCTTGGCCCGGTCATCAAAATGCCCACGCTCGGGGGCAGCGTGCCCATGCATCTCTTCGAAGATGTTCTCAAGACGCCGGTCATCATCCTTCCCATCGTCAACCACGACAACAACCAGCACGCCGCCAACGAGAATCTGCGCCTGCAAAACCTGTGGGACGGCATCGAAATCTACGCCGCCGTCCTGGCTCGACTCGGCCCATCCTGGACTCCGGGCCCTTGACGTTTTTCCATGAATCCGCACGTTGGCCATGTCCAGGAATGTCATCCTGAGCGAAGCGAAGGATCTATGCATTGGGTCGGAACTGGAGTCGAGTCCTTGAAGTTTCATCCCCGAATTAGTCCGCTTCGCAACATCTGTCTCCCTCCCATCCCAAATCGGTTCCGCGAAAGCTACTTATGGTTTAGCGTGCCACGCCAACAGGAATCATGTGCCCTGATGAATGCCTGGGTGCATTTCCTTCACCGGCTCAGGAACCGCGACATTCTTGAACCGGTTTGGCGGGTCGGGTCGCTTCCGCGGTGCCTCCCGGAAGCTCCCTCGGAACGGGCGTCGCGCTGGGCCGGCTTACCCTCGAGAAACGGACCGGTCGCCTGCGAGTTGGCGCTAGCCACGACTGCAGACGAACGGGGTCCGGTTGCAAGCGGCGCCCGTTGGCCTGCCTCTTCTCGCAAACTCAACCGCCTTGGCGTGACCGTGCTGCCTTGTTTCGCCGAATCGCCGCGAGGGCACAGATGTTTGGTTCAATCGTCAATCCGCAACCGGCAATCATCAATCCTCCGCATCCTGCCTGCACCCGCGCGATAATAATCTCCAGACCCCGTGCTCACTCCCTCCTCACTCTCCGGCCTGGTAAGACAGGCCGCCCGCGACGCGGGCTTCGAACTCGCAGGCGTGGCCCCCGTGGGGGATGAAGCTCTTGCCGAATTGGCCTACTTTCCCGAATGGATCGCCGCCGGACGCGCCGGCGACATGGAATATCTGAAGGCCTGCGACCAGCAGGGACGGCTGAAGCGCGCGGCGCTGCGCCACACCGCACCCTGGGCGCGCTCGGTAGTGGTGTGCGCACTCAACTACAACACCGACCGCCCCTACTCCACCGAATGCCCAGACCCTGCCCGTGGTTGGATTTCACGTTACGCATGGGGTGGGCTGGAAACGCCCGCGGACTACCACGACGTCCTGCTCTCGCGACTGAAGAAAGTCGAGTCCTCCTTGCGGCAAGCCGCCGAAGAATCCGGCGCTTCACCCATCCAAACCCGCTGCTACGTGGATACCGGCCCCATCGTCGAACGCGTCTACGCGAAATACGCCGGCGTGGGCTGGATCGGCAAGAACACCTGCATCTTGAATCAGCAGCTCGGATCATGGCTGTTTCTGGGTGTCATCCTCACTTCGCTGGAACTCGCG
>JBOGLL010000063.1:0-4678 GCA_050746065.1 Terriglobales bacterium
CGCTCTGGCCTACACAACTTCCTGCTTCGGCCTTTCGGTGCAGATCGGCAATATCCATCGGCATAGGTGAAGTCTACGATTCTATTGTGGCAACCCCACTGCTCTGGCGGATTCTCCCTAAGGCCTGGTCGATCCGCATCAGGGCCTTTTCCCGCCCCAGCACCTCCAGCGTTTCAAACAGCGGCGGCGCGGCATTGCGTCCGCAAACCGCCACGCGGATCGGCTGGAACATCTGCCCGGGCTTCAGACCCAGTTCCTGAGCAGCAGCACGCAGCGCCTGGTCAATGGCTTGATGGTCAAACTCCGTCTGCGCCAGCACTTCGCGCGAGCGCTCCAACACTTTCCGCGCCATGGCCAGGTCGCCCTTCTGGGGTGCGAGTTGCGCTACGTCGTACGGCGGAAGTTGCTCCATCAGGAAGAAGTCCGCCGCCGTAAGGACGTCCCGCAGGAGCTTGATACGCTCCCGGATCAGTGGAGTGATGCGACGCATGGATTCGAGGTCCACCGCATGCCCCGCCGCGCGCACGATGGGCAGCAGCCGCTCGCTCAGGTCGTCTACCGGAAGAGCGCGGATGTACTCGGCGTTGAACCATTCCAGCTTGGTGCGGTCGAAGACGGCGTTGGACCGCGCAATCCCCTCCAGGCTGAACAACTCGATCAACTCCCGGTCGCTCAGGATCTCGCGCGACGAATCCGGCGGACTCCATCCCAACAGCGCCAGAAAATTCCGAAACGCCTCAGGCAGAATGCCGTCATCACGATACGCCATCACGCTGGTGGCGCCGTGGCGCTTGCTCAAGCGTGTCTTGTCCGGGCCCAGGATCAGCGGCACATGGGCAAACGCCGGCAGTGGCGCTCCGAATGCGCCGTAGAGCAGCACCTGCTTGGGCGTGTTGGAAATGTGGTCGGCGCCGCGGATGACATGCGTGATCCGCATATCCAGGTCGTCCACCACCACGCTGAGGTGATAGGTGGGCACGCCGTCGGAACGCAACAGCACGAAGTCTTCAATCTGGCTGTTGGCGAACTCTACGCGCTCGCACACGGCGTCGTCGAACGATGTGCTTCCACCCTGCGGCACGGCAAAGCGGACAGCACAGGGCTCGCCGGCATCACGCCGCCGGTGCGCTTCTTCCGGAGCGATGCGCCGGCAGGTTCCCTCGTACGTCGGGGAACGTCCTTCCGCCTGAGCCGCGGCTCGCCGCTTTTCCAGCAAGTCCTTGCTGCAGAAGCAGTAGTAGGCGTGCCCGCTCTCCACGAGTCGGGCCGCTGCAGCCCGGTACATCTCCATGCGCTCGGATTGGAAGAACGGACCTTCATCCCAGTCCAACCCCATCCAGCGCATGCCTTCCAGGATGCCGTCCACCATCTCCGCCGTGGATCGCTCCAGGTCGGTGTCCTCGATGCGCAGGATCAGCGTGCCGCCGTGCTTGCGCGCATACAGCCAGTTGAACAGTGCGGTCCGCGCCCCACCCACATGCAGATAGCCCGTGGGGGAGGGCGCAAAGCGGACGCGGATGGTTGACGAAGCGCTCATAAGGGGAATCTTTGATGTTACGGGCGCACAAAAACCACCGTCAACCCCCTCCTCCTGCCTCCCTCCTCGCTTTCTTGCTATCGGACACCTGCCGCCCGACACCTGTCACCTGATATATTCTTCGCCAAACCGGGAGGCGGCGGGATGGACGGAACTCTGGTCGGAGCGGTGGTGATTCCCGGCCTCACCGCCATGCTGGTTTTCTTCATCTTCACCTACCTTCACCACCAGAGCCAAGCCGTCTTCTTCCGCGCCTGGCAGATCGGCTGGGCCCTCTACGTCTGCTATTTCACGCTCAATGTGTGGAGCTCGACCGGAGGCCACGCCGTTACCCTCTGGCTGGCCAAAATCACGCTGCTGGGCGCAGCGCTGTGTGCTTTCATCTCCACCCGCCTGCTGCAGGGTGACTTTCATTTCAAGGGGTACGACTTCGCGCTGGCGGCGGTAGGGACGGTGTGGGCGGCATGGAACGTGTTGCAGGCCGCCGGGCAGAACATCGCACCCATCGCGCTCCCCTTCCTGCGCGTGGAAGTCGGCATTGCCGCTCTGCTGCTCATGACCGCCTTCCGCTTCCAGACGGCAGCGCGCCTGCGCGATTCCCTGGCCTTGCGTCTCACCGCGTTCGCCATCAGCCTCCTCGCATTTCTGCTGGCGGTGCACCAGTTCGACGAACTCACCGCCAACGTGTTCGGCAACATCGGCCACTTCCTGGGCACGCTGCCGCAGATGCTGCTGGCCATCGCCATGGTCATGGTGCAGAACGAGAGCGAGCGCCGCTCGCTGCAGGAAAACCTGCTGGCCTTTTCCAGTCTCGACACCGGCGGCAAACAGGCCGCTACCGCTGAGGACCTAAAGCCCACCATCGAGAAATTGCTCGACCGCCTGGGCGCGCTCTTCCGCAGTCCCAAGTGCGCCCTCTGCATCGCCGGACCGTATCGCGAGACGCTGCCTTCCGTGCAGGCCGCACTCACCCCGGAGTTCCTGGAACGCATGCAGCGCGACGGCGGCAGCGAGTCCCTCAGCGAGTTGTTGCGGCGTCACAGCGGCGTCTACGTGATTCCCGATCTCGACGCGTCCATGGCTGCCATGACGCCCGAAGACGCCGACCGCTATCGTCCGCTGCGGGAGTGCCTGCGCTGGGAAAAGGTGGGCGCCATTTCCGCCGCCTCCCTGCAGACCCGCGATCACGAATTCGGCTTCGTCATGTTTACGCACCCCGCCGGGCATCAGCTCGGCGCGTCCCAGCAGCGTCTGCTCGCCAGCCTGGCCCGCCAACTCGCCCTCACCCTGGAAAATTACACGTTCATGTACGACGCCCAGCGGCGCACCCAGGAGTTTGAGCTGCTCACCCAGATTGGCCAGGTAGTCAGTTCACGCCTCGACCCCGACGAAGCCCTGCTGGCTGTGCAGCGCGAACTGGGCAAGGTGCTCGACACCAATACTTTCTACGTCGCCTTCCAGTTCGGCGACACCGTGCGTTTCGAGCTCGAAGTGGACGAGGGCGAAATGCGCCCCAAGCGCACCCGGGAAGCCGGACACGGCCTCACCGAGTACATCATCCGCACCAGCAAGCCGGTGGTGGTTCGCTCGGGCATGGACGAGTTCCGCAAGAAGCACGGCCTGGTTGCCATGGGCCGTCCGGCCAAGTGCTTCTGCGGCGTTCCCATCGTGATGTACAACCGCCCGGTGGGGGTGATGGCGGCCATGCATTACACCCGCGAGTTCGTCTACGACCAGCGCGACGTGGACGTGATGACCACCGCTGCCGGACAGGTGGCCGTGGCCATCGAGAACGCCCGCATGTTCGCAGAGGAGCAGCGCCGCTCCCGCTACCTGGCCTTCCTCAACAACATTTCCAAGACCGCCATCTCCAGCCAGGACGCCGAGCAGATGCTGCCCGACATCGTGGCCGAGATCCAGAAGAACTTCCACTACGACCACATCGGCATCGGCATCCTCGACTACGCCACCAAGGACATCGAGATCAAGGCCGAGGCCGGCACCACGGCGCAGGCCCTCGGCAAACGGGTGCCGTTGGGCGCGGGCATCCTGGGAAAAGTGGCGCGCACCGGCGAAATGGCGCTGGTGCAGAACACCTCCGAAGGCCATCTACTGGGCATCCTGGCGGGATCGAAATCTGCGCTCTGCATCCCCATCAGCTACGGCGAAACCATGCTGGGCGTGCTGAACGTTGAGAGCCAGCGCGAGAACGCCTTCGCCGAGCAGGACGTCCTCATCCTGCGCACCCTGGCCGACTTGCTGGCCACCGCGCTGCATAACGTTTTCGTCTTCCAGAAGATGCAGCACCAGTCCATCACCGACGGGCTCACCGGCATCAAGACCCGCCGCTTCTTCCTGGAAGCGCTGCAATCGGAGTGGAAGCGCGCCTCGCGTACCGGACGCCCGTTCTCCATGGTGGTGCTCGATCTCGACAAGTTCAAGGAAGTGAACGACACCATGGGCCACCTGGAGGGCGACCTGGTGCTGGTGCGCATCGGGCGATTGCTGGAACAGAAAGTCCGCCAGTCGAACGTCGTGGCCCGCTATGGCGGCGACGAGTTCATGATCCTCATGCCGGAAACCGGCGTGGAGCAGGCGCAGATCCTTTCCGAGCGCCTGCGCCTCTGGATCGCCACCGATCCCATGCTCAACGAGCGCCACGTTACCGGCAGCTTTGGAGTGGCCACCTTCCCGCTGCACGGGGCCACCGTGGAAGACGTGATGCGCGTGGCCGACGAAGGCATGTACATCTCCAAGCGCGCCGGAGGCAACCGCGTTTCCACCGCCGACCAGCACGCCGCCGGCGGCGAGGGTGCGCTTTCGCATCGCCAGATGGTGAACCGCTACGTGGAGAGCTTCCTGCGCCGCGAGGACACCGGGCCCGAATCCGTGGATGAACTGGTGGCCACGCTCACCAAACTGGCCGGCGAAGCCGAGGAAGGCGACCAGGCCGAGATTCTGATGAACGCCCTGCGCGCCCTTACCCGCGCCGGCGAAGCTCGCGAGGTCTCCGCCACCGGACACGGCGAGGCCGTCGCCCGCTACGCCGAGTCCATCGGCCGTGAGCTCATGCTTTCTCCCGACGAACTGGCCGAAGTCCTCTACGCCGCCCGCGTCCACGACGTGGGCAAGATCGTGATT
>JBOGLL010000064.1:0-10826 GCA_050746065.1 Terriglobales bacterium
GTGTTCCGGCTCCTTCACGAAGTTCTTGTTCCACTCGGGGATTTCCACCACCAGATCCGCGCTACCGTCGGGCACGGTCTGGCAGCCGAGGCGCGACTTGGGCGTGATGCCGGGGGCCATGTCGAGCTCGTCGAGCTCGGCGTCGGCGGCTTCGTTGCACGACTCCAGCCCTTCGTGCACAATCACGTGGCAGGTAGAGCAGGCGCACACGCCGCCGCAGGCGTGGTCGAGCCCCAGGTGGAAGCCCTCGGAAATGTCCAGGATGCTGCCCGGCAGGCCGTTGTGGCCGTAGGGAACCTTGGCCGGGTCTACTTCCACGGTGCGTCCTTCACGCACGAACGTAACCTTGTACTTGTTGATTGCCGGTTTATAGCTGGCTTCTTCGATATACGGATTCTTGCCGCCCATAGTTAACTGCTCCCCTGCGAACTCTTGGAACTGGTGCCGCCGGAGTGGATTTCCGCCGGCGCGAACGGATGCGGCGCCGTGGGGCCTTCGCCCACATCGGCGGTCTCCATGGTCTTGCCCTTCAGGACACTGCTCACCGCCGAGTCCATCATCAGCTCGGCGAGGCGCGTGGTGGCCTGGTTCAGTGCCTCCACGGCATCGCGAATCGCCTTGTAGTCGTCGCTCTTGTTCGCGACCTTGAGCGCGTTTTCCGATGCAGTGATCTCCTTGTGCTCGTCGGCAGTAAGCTGCTGCCATGCTGGATTCTTGCGCGCCTTTTCCAGGTGCATCAGGATGCTTTCCGCCTCGTTGCGCGCTTCGATCACCTGGCGCTTGCGGAAGTCCTCCTCGGCGTAGTCGAACGACTCGAGGATCATGCTTTCCACCTGCTCGTCGGTGAGGCCGTAGGTGGGCCGGACTTCGATCTCCGCTTCCTTGCCGCTGCGCTGCTCGCGCGCGGAAACATGCAGGATGCCGTTGGCATCGATCAGGAACTTTACCTCGATGCGCGGAATGCCGGCCGACATGGGAGGAATGCCCTTCAGGTCGAAGCGCGCCAGCGAGCGGCAATCGGCCGCGAGTTCGCGCTCGCCCTGCACCACGTGGATGGCGACGTTGGCTTGCCCGTCGACGCCCGTCGTGAAGTGCTCGGTGGCGGAAGCGGGAATGGTGGAGTTGCGATGGATGATCTTCGCCACTGCTCCCCCAAGCGCTTCGATGCCGAGCGACAGCGGGGTCACGTCGAGCAGAAGCATGTCGACCGTAACGGCGGAGCCTCCGGCTAGAATATTGGCCTGCACAGCGGCGCCCAGGGCGACGACTTCGTCAGGATTGAGCTCGCTGTGGGGCTCGCGCTGGAAAAGCTCGCGCACCAGGGCGCGGACCTTGGGAATGCGCGTTGAGCCTCCGACCAGCGCGACTTCATCAATCTGCTCGGGCTTCAACCCGGCGTCCCGCAGTGCCTGCCTGCATGGACCGACCGTGCGCTGAAGGATGGGATCGATCAGTTGTTCAAACTGGGTGCGCGTGATCTCGCGCTGATACTTGTGCCCGCCGGGCAGTTCCGCCTCGATGGTGGCGGAGTCCCGCGACGAAAGCGCGATCTTCGCGTCGATCACGGCGTTGCGGATGGCTTGCACGGCCGCGCCGTTGCGCCGCAGGTCGAGCTTCAGGTCGCCGTGGATGTCATCCAGCGCGATGGTAATGAGCAGGTTGTCAATGTCGTCGCCGCCTAGGTGCGTGTCGCCGCTGGTAGAGATGACCTCGAAAATGCCGTCGTGCAGCTTGAGGACAGAGATATCGAACGTGCCGCCGCCGAAATCGTAAACCGCTACGATGCCCTTACGCCGCTTCTCGAGGCCGTAGGCCAGGGCTGCTGCCGTGGGTTCGTTCACCAGGCGCAGCACTTCCAGGCCGGCGATGCGCCCGGCGTCCTTCGTAGCCTGGCGCTGCGCGTCGTTGAAATAGGCAGGAACCGTGATGACCGCCTTCGACACGGACGCGCCGAAGTAACGTTCGGCGTTGCGCTTGAGCTGGCGCAGGATGAAGGCGGAAATCTCCGGCGGCGTGAATTCGCGATCACCCAGCAGGATGCGCAGGCCTTCGCCGGGCTTGGAATCGGACGGGATGCGAAAAGGGAACAGGCGCAGTTCGTCCTGAACGTCTTCCAGGCCGCGACCCATCAACCGCTTGACGGAGTAGATGGCGCGCTCCGGCGTCTCGATCAGGCATTTGCGCGCGGGATTACCGACGATGATCTCGCCGCTTGCTTCATTCAGGAGCGCCACCAGAGACGGCACGAGGTTCGAGCCGTCCTCGCCCGGAATCACGACGGGCGTCTCCCCCGTCATGAACGCCACCAGGGAGTTCGTGGTGCCGAGGTCGATGCCGACGATGCGATCTTCAGCCATTTGTAAGAATTGACGATTGAATCATTGAATCATTGCTACCTTCATTTGGTGACGCTGCCGTAGCGAATTGCTTTCTAATGATTCAATGATTCAATCTCTCAATGATTCAATTCCTCATTCACATCCCTTACGAGGTTCCGTACGTACGACCTGCGATTGAGCAGGTCCACCATCTGGTCACGTACGCGGTTCCGGTCCAGGTCCGCGACGGCAGCGGGGGCAGGGCGATGGTGGAACGGCAGAGCATCCCACTCGTTCCAGTAGCCGCGAAGTTCCTCAGACAAGGCTTCGAGCTTCTGCGCGAAGCGCGCTTTGGCGGCTTGAAGTTCGGCGACGACCGCCGGATCGGCCCCTCCTCTTTTCTTCTCCATGCGCAACTCATCGAGCTGCATGTTGAGCTCAAAGGCTTCCTCGAGCATGTCCGGCGGGACCACCTGTTCCTTTTCTTCGCCGGTCTGGCGGGCGCGGTCGGTAGCCGCCTTGGATTGCTCTTCGAGTTGCACGCCTTCGAGTCCGAGCAGGTACGAGGTGCGCGCGATCGGGTCTTTCAGCGTGCGGTAGGCGTCGTTGAGCTGTGAACTTTTCTCCAGGCTCCACTGCTGCTCCCGCTCGCCGGCGCGGGCGTAAACATCGGGATGCAGCTTGCGACTCAGACGGTAGAAATCACGTTCCAGCGCCGCAACATCCACATTCAGTTTGCGCGGCAGGCCGAAAAAGGAGAAATGATCGACCGCAGTCGCGGGTTGCACCTTGCCGCATGACCCGCAGAAGTGAGCAGAGGCTTCCTGTTCGGCGCCGCACAGCCAGCACGCAGTCGGATTCGCGATGGAAGTCATGATCATAGAAAAAGTCGTTAGTCGCTGGTCGTTAGTCGCAGGCAAAAAATCGGCGGTGGATAACGACCAATGACTAACGACTAACGACTCATCCGGAGAACGACGTCCCGCATCCACAGGACTTGCTGGAATTCGGATTGACGAACACAAACCCCTGCTGCATCAGCGTTTCCTGGTAATCGAGGGTCATGCCGTGCAGGTAGATGAACGACTTGGGATCCACGAACACGCGCACGCCGCCGAAATCGAACACGCGGTCGCGCTCGCGGGCCTTGGAGTCGAAGCGGATGTTGTAGGTGAGGCCCGAGCAGCCGCCGCCCTGGACGCCCAGCCGCAGCCCGCCCTCTTCCGGCGAAACGTTTTCCTTGGCCAGGGCCACGCGGATTTGCGCCAGCGCGCGGTCCGTGACCTGGACGCCGCGGGCGCCGGTGGTGCTGGCCGGATTCTGCGTCGCCGTCGACATCATGCCTCGCCGAGCGGAGGATCCCGCCCCGAATTGCGGGGCAGGGACCTTCCGCTACTGTGCCTCGCTCGCCTGGGCCGCGACCGGCGACGCCTGCGTGTTCTTTTTGCGCCAGTCGCTGATGGCGGAACGGATGGCGTCTTCGGCCAGCACCGAGCAGTGGATCTTCACCGGAGGCAGGGCCAGCTCGCGCACGATGTCTGTGTTCTTGATGGCCAGGGCTTCGTCAACGGTCTTGCCCTTCACCCACTCGGTGGCCAGCGAAGAAGACGCGATGGCCGATCCGCAGCCGAAGGTCTTGAACTTCGCGTCTTCGATCTGCTGTGTTTCCGGGTTCACGCGGATCTGCAGCTTCATCACGTCGCCGCACTCGGGCGCGCCTACCAGGCCGGTGCCCACATCGGGGCTGCTCTTGTCCATCGAGCCCACGTTGCGCGGGTTGGTGTAATGGTCCAGAACCTTATCGCTATACATGTTTTCTTCCTCTCCTCTGCTTCAGAACTCTTTTCGCAACTCAGTACTCGGTACTCGCAACTCAGCTACGGATGCTCCGCCGCCGCCCACTGCACTTTCTTCAGGTCAATGCCTTCCTTGGCCATCTCGTAAAGCGGCGAAAGCTCGCGCAGCTTCTTCACGACGTCCGCCATACGGTCGGCCACGTAATCAATCTCAGCCTCGGTGGTAAAACGCCCGATGCCGAAGCGGATGGAGCTGTGCGCCAGATCGTCGCCCGTGCCCAGGGCCTTGAGCACGTACGAAGGCTCGAGAGTGGCCGAAGTGCACGCCGAACCGCTGGAAACAGCCACGTCGCTGATGCCCATCAGCAGCGACTCACCCTCCACGTAGGCAAAGCTCATGTTGAGGTTGCCGGGCAGGCGGTGCTCCTGCGAGCCGTTGACGAAGACTTCGTCGAGCTCTTTCGACAGGCGGTCCCGCAGGCGGTCGCGCAGGGCGGCCAGTCGCTTGGTCTCCTCGGGCATTTCCTGCATGGCCAGCTCGCAGGCCTTGCCGAAGCCCACGATGCCGGGCACGTTGAGCGTGCCGGAGCGCATGCCGCGCTCGTGTCCGCCGCCGTCAATGATGGCGGCCAGTTGCACGCGCGGATTCTTGCGTCGCACGTACAGAGCGCCCACACCCTTGGGGCCGTAGAGTTTGTGCGCGGTGAGCGAGAGCAGGGAGGCGTTCATCTTGTTGACGTCGACCGGGACCTTGCCCACGGCCTGCACCGCGTCGCTGTGGAACAGCACGCCGCGCTCTTTGCAGATCTTCCCGATCTCTTCCACCGGCTGCAGCACGCCGATCTCGTTGTTGGCGGTCATGATGGTGACCAGGATGGTCTTGTCGTCAATGGCGCGCTTCAGGTCTTCCAGGTCAATGCGGCCGTCGGCCTGCACCGGCAGGTAAGTGACGCGGTAGCCGTTTTTCTCCAGGCGCTTGCAGGTATCGAGCACGGCCTTGTGCTCAGTCACGCAGGTGATGATGTGGTTGCCCTTCTCGCGATACATCTCGGCCGCGCCCTTGATGGCCAGGTTGTTGCTTTCGGTGGCGCCGGAGGTGAAAATGATCTCCTTCGCCGTGGCCCCGATCAGTTTGGCGATGCGCTCGCGCGCTTCCTCTACTGCCTCCTCCGCGGCCCATCCGAAAGGATGATTGCGGCTGGCGGCGTTGCCGAATTTCTCGCAGAAGTAGGGCAGCATGGCTTCTAGGACCCGCGGATCCATGGGGGTGGTGGCGTGGTTGTCCATGTAGATGGGCAGCTTCACGTTCCCATTGCCGCCCTGGACGCTTCCTGCTGTGTTGCTCATCGTGTTCTCCTGATCTTTCGATAATTGCCGTTGGTTCGCTGCTAATTCGTCAGAGCGCGGATCCCCACCAGTTCATTCGAGGAGCATTCCGCCTCCGGCGAAAGTTCCGACTGCGGGCCGGGCTCTTCGGTCATGTCCGATATATTGATTCGGCTCAACACCTGCTGGATGCTCTCGTTCACCTTGCGCAGCGGCTCGCGCACCGTGCACTTGCTGGTCTGGTAGCACTCACCCCGATGCGTCACGCAGGAGGTGATGAAGAGCGGGCCGTCGATGGCCTTGATCACTTCCAGCGCGCTGATCGAACGCGGACTGCGCGCCAGCGCGTAGCCGCCGTTGGTGCCGTGCTGCGAGGCCAGCAACCCCGCCTTCACCAGCCGCTGCAAGATCTTGGCCAGCGCTTCGGGCGGAATGTCATAGGCTTCGGCGATGTCTTTGGCGCTGCACGCAGCCACCTTGCCGAACTCCGCCAGGTGCTTCATGGCCATCAGTCCGTAGTCCGCTTTCTTGGTCAGCTTGAGCATGGCTCGCCTGCTTGGACCAGCGCCAGGACCTAAGTCCGACGAAAATGGTCGTATATGATTTTAGACGCCGATTGCGGTCGAATGCAAGCGGATGCATCCATTGGTAAATGGGCGCATTGGATGGTAAACCTAACCGATTGAACGGATTAGGATTTCCGACATAATTAGTCGCATATCTCTGGAAGGTAACAGACTAGGGGTCCTGTTTTGCGAATGGTTAGCCTGGAGTAACCAACAGTTCACACCGGAAAGTGATCTGACGCCTTTGCCCTTGGGCTTGACATCGCTGGCGGTCGTTCTAAAATAGCCGGCGAAAAGCTGCAACTGCGGGTATTGCCCGCGAGTCACAGGAATCCAGCGCCAGCGATGGCGCGGTTCCGAGTATGCGTTCGCCCCCAACCCGGCCATCCTCGAAGCCTTCCAGCCAGCCACCGCCTACCGACCAGCCTTGCATGCATCCGCGCATCGAGATTGTGGCGCGCCACGAGGACTCCGAGTTCGTGGAATGCAAGGAGTGCGGCGAAGTCTTCGAGGCCAGCGAGTTCAAAGACATTGCCAACGAGGAGCGCCTGAAGAAAGACCAGGCCTGAGGATTATTTCGAACCGCCGCGTTTCAGGCTCCCCGGACTGAGCCACTCCAGACACCAGACACCTGACACCTGACGCCTGAACTATCCCAGGCGCAGCGCCGCTTCCGCCGAAAATTCCGGTTCCGCCACCTCACCTGCGAGGAATTTGGGATAAGCGGCTGCGGCGATCATGGCGGCGTTGTCGGTCGAGAGCGGGCGAGAGGGAAAAAAAGCCGGCAGGCCTTCCTGCGCGGCGCGCTGCTCGAAGCGCTGGCGCAAGGCGCGGTTCGCGGCCACGCCTCCGGTGACGAACAGCGTGGCCACGTCGCGATCGCGAGCCGCAGCCAGCGTCTTGCCCACCAGGTCTTCCACCATGGCGTGCTGGAAGGATGCCACCAGATCCAGCGTCTGCCGGTCACACAGGCGCAAGTAGTCTTCGACGCCGGGTTTCGGAATCGCAGCCAGCGCCGCCCGGCGTTTCTCGATCGCATCTCGCAGGCTGTGCGCCTCCACGTAGCGCAGCACCGCGGTCTTGATGCCGCTGTAGGAAAACTCCGTGAGTTCTTCCGAAGGCGCGGCGGCGTTGCGTGCGGGCTTCTTGATTTGCGGCGTGGCGAAAGCGACTACGGACGCGTTGCCGTGCGCCGACAGTTTGTCGATCACCGGACCGCCGGGGTAGCCCAGGCCCAGCAGTTTCGCCACTTTGTCGAAGGCTTCGCCGGCGGCGTCGTCGCGCGTCTGCCCGATGTTCTGGTAGGTCCACCCGCGCTCCCGCTCCTCAGCCAGATAGAGATGCGTGTGGCCGCCAGAGACCACCAGGGCCAGCACAGGAAAATGGACGTCGCGGTTGCCCTTCTGTTTTTCCTCCAGCAACACGGCGTGGATATGGCCTTCGAGGTGATTCACGGCAATGAGCGGCTTTTCCAGACTCCATGCCAGCGCCTTGGCATAGGTGACGCCGACGAGGAGCGCGCCCGCAAGTCCAGGTCCCTGAGTGACGGCGATGGCGTCCACGGTTTGGTAGGTGCGTCCGGCCTCGGCCAGCGCCTGGCGTACCACGGGCACGATGCCGCGCAGGTGCTCGCGCGACGCCAGTTCGGGAACCACGCCTTCAAACGGGCGGTGCGTGGCAAGCTGGGAGAACACTACATTCGACTCCACGTGCTCGCCCGAGCGCACCACGGCGGCCGCGGTCTCGTCGCAGGAGGTTTCGATGCCGAGGATGTAGGCGTCCGCCATATCCTTATACTATTGGATTTGTGACTTCCCGAACGGCAGCCACGTCCGTAGTGCGCATGCTGCGCGATGCCGGCCACCAGGCCTACCTGGTGGGCGGATGCGTACGCGACATCGTGCTCGGCCGCGAGCCGGCGGACTTCGACGTTGCTACCGACGCTACGCCGGACGAAATCATGCGCCTGTTTCCCGAGACGTATGCCGTGGGGGCGAAGTTCGGCGTGGTGCTGGTGCCGGTGGATGCAACCCGACCGCATGTAGCCCGGCCGCGTGTAGCCCGGCCGCCCTCGGCCGGGCATCCCTCGGAGGGGCACGACTTCAGTCGTGCCGAAAAGGCCATTCGGGAAGAAGGGGCTTTAGCCCCCGAGGTCGCCCGAACGCAGGTCATCGAAGTTGCAACCTTCCGCTCCGACGGTCTCTACACCGACGGCCGCCATCCCGACCAGGTCACCTTCACGCGCGAGGCGCGCGAGGACGTGCAACGCCGAGACTTCACGATCAACGGGCTGCTTCTCGATCCGCTGAACAATGATGAGGTGCTGGACTACGTGGGCGGGCGCGCCGACCTGGAGGCGGGAATCATCCGCGCCATCGGCGAACCCTCGCGCCGTTTCGCGGAAGACAAGCTGCGCATGCTACGCGCCGTACGCTTCGCCGCGCGCTTTGGCTACACCATCGAGCCGGCGACGCTGGCCGCCATCCGCGAGCGTGCTCACGAGATCGAGCAAGTGAGCCGGGAGCGGGTGCGCGATGAGATTGTGAAAATGCTCACCGAAGGCCGCGCCCGCAGAGCTTTCGAGCTGCTGGACGAATCCAGATTGCTGAAGGAAGTGCTGCCTGAAGTCGCTGCCATGAAGGGTGTGGAGCAGCCGCCGCAGTTTCATCCCGAAGGCGACGTGTTCGTGCACACGTTGCTGCTGCTGGCAGGGCTGCGCGAAGCAGGTTCACCGACGCTGGCCGTGGGGGCGCTCTTGCACGACGTGGGCAAACCGCCCACGTTCCGCCGCGCGCCCGACCGCATCCGCTTCGACGGTCATGCGGAAGTGGGCGCGAAGATGGCGGAGGAAATTTGCCGGCGCTTCCGCTTTTCGAATGACGAGACGGAGCAGATCTCGGCGCTGGTGGCCAATCATCTGCGCTTCATCGATGCACCCCGCATGAAGCAGTCCACGCTCAAGCGCTTCCTGCGCCTGCCCAGGTTCGAAGAGCACCTGGAACTGCACCGCCTGGACTGCCTGGCCAGCCACGGCGGCCTGGACCTCTACGAGTTCGTGCGGCAGAAGGTCGAGCAGACGCCGCCCGAGCAGATCCGCCCGCGCCCGGTCCTCACGGGCGACGATTTGATCGCGGCGGGTTACGTGCCGGGGCCCCGCTTCAAGGAGATTCTCGCCGCGGTGGAAGACGCGCAGCTCGAGGGCACGCTCGCCGACCAGGCCGCGGCCATGGAGTTCGTGCGGCAGCGGTATCCTCGAGACTGAGTATCAACGCAGAGGCGCAGATTCGCAGAGAAGGCCGGGTGCTAGAATGCGAGCCGAGACGCAGCAAGCTGCGTCCCTACAGGATGAGTCAACCCATGCAGCACGCTCGCGCAGGACTCGGGAAGATCGCGGCGCAGCTTCTGAAGCAGGCGCCGGAGGAAGACGCTCCTGCGCTCGCCTGGAGCGTGGTGGCGGGCTCCGTAGTCGCGGGCCGGACGCGGGTGCTGGCGCGCGAGGGTGCGGTGCTGCGGATTGAGGCGCGCGATGCCGGATGGCGCGCCGAACTTGCCGGCATGGAGCGGCAGTATCGCTCGGCAATGAACCATTTGCTGAAGCAACCGGTGGAGCGCATCGTGTTTGTAGCGCCGGAGGCCAGAAAGCCCGTCGTGAGCCCGGGCTCCACGCCTCGCCTATCGCGCCGTGCTCGTTAGTGGACGCGTTGGTTGCCGATTTCGGAAGGCTAATGGCTGACAAATAAGGGCTAAAGGCTACGGTCATGAAGGTCAGTGAAAAGGACGTGCTCTACGTGGCCGACCTGGCCAACCTGGAACTCACCGACGATGAGCGCGGGCGTATGGTGAAGGACCTGAACTCCATCCTCAGCTACATTGATCGCCTGAACCAGCTCGACACCACCGGCGTTGCCCCCATGGCGCAGGTTTCAACCAGCCACGGTGATTCGGCGCAGACAGGCGGCGCGCACGCCCTGCGCGCGGACGTGACTGGCCCGTCGCTCGACCGCGAGGCCGCGCTGCGCAACGCGCCGGAAGCGGATGGGGTGTTCTTCAAAGTGCCGAAGGTCATTGAGAGGTAGCTCTTAGTAGGAATGAATATGGATGCCAAGAAGCAGGAATTGCTAATTCCACCGCTTGCATCGTCAGATCCGAAAGCTCGTGAAATGCTGCGCGCCTGGATCGCACATGAAGGCCTGCACTGCAGTCTGAATGTTGGAAGCTGGGGGGACAAAGAAGAGATCGGGTGGGGCATCCTCCTCAGCGATGCAGCCAGACACGTCGCGGATGCGCTGTTCAGGGAGAAAGGCGTCAAACAGGTTGATACCCTTCGAGAGATACGGAGGGTCTTCAACGACGAGCTCGACGATCCGACGTCTGAAACAAAAGGTGAGTTCGTTCAATAACTGCCTGTGTTCAGCATGGATCTCAACTCCCTCACCATCAGCGGCGTGCGCAACGCGATTGCGGAGGGCAAGACCTCCGCGGCGGCGCTGGCGGAAGCGTTTTATGCGAAGATCGACGCGGAAGACCGCGACATCCATGCCTATCTCACGCTGAGCCGCGAGCGCGCGCTGGCGCAGGCAGAACGCGTGGATCGGATGGCCAAGCGCGGCGAGCCGCTGCCTCTGCTGGCCGGCGTTCCCGTAGCCATCAAGGACGTGATCCTCACCCGCGGCGTGCGCTCGACCGCGGGCTCGAAGATCCTGCAGCACTTTTTCCCTCCCTACGATGCCACGGCCGTGGCGCGCCTGGAGGCGGCGGGCGCGGTGATCCTGGGCAAGACGAACTGCGATGAGTTTGCCATGGGCTCGTCGAATGAGAAC
>JBOGLL010000065.1:0-3723 GCA_050746065.1 Terriglobales bacterium
TCACCTACACTTATGACGGCAACGGGCTGCGGGTCAAGAAGTCGAATGGGAAGCTGTACTGGCGGACTGGGATTGACACCCTGTCAGAAACCGATCTGGCGGGAAATAATCCAGTCGAGTTCATCTACTTTGCCGGGCAGCGTGTAGCCCTGCGCGATGCGGCGGGTGGCGTGTATTACATCTTCAGCGACCAGGTGGACAGCACGCGCGTGATTTCGGACGCCACCGGCAATGTTTGCCGTGACGTGGACTATTTCCCCTTCGGGGCAGAAAAGGTCACCATCAATACCTGCCCCTTGCTGACCTACAAGTTCGCCACTTACGAACGCGACGCCGAGACCGGGCTCGACTACGCCGTCTTCCGCTATTACAACAGCCGCGTCGGACGCTTCATGTCACCCGACGTGCTCGCGGGAAGCGTGAACGACCCGCAGTCGCTGAACCTCTACGCGTACGTAAGGAACGACCCCGTCAACTACGTCGATCCGGACGGCAGACTCCCAGCCTGGTGCCCCACATCTGCCGCAGTTAGCAGATGTGGGTCTTTCCTCAGTTGAAGTGCTACCCTCTCAACATGCCGGGGCTGCCCCGTCCTTGTCGCTCCCGCCTTTGGAGCGACAGGGCGGGAGGATTCCCTCCACCTATCATGGCGAATCTTTGGCGAATATTTTCCTTGACAACGCTCCCAATTGTGCTATATTGTCTGCTCTAATGTTGTCACATAGAGATCAGACGAGTTTTCTGGCGCTGCCTAACCACTTTCTGCCCAATACTTGGCTCAGTATCTCCGCGCTAAATCTTGTCTTATCAATCAACTAACTCAGAGGTATGCCGGTGGGGCCGCCTTAACCAAAGTCGGCGACCAAGCCGCGTGGAGGCAAGTGCTTTTCTTCTGCAACTTTGCCGGTAACCCTCTTGTTTCTGCGATTTTGCAAGAGGGCAAACGGCTAACTCATTTGTTTCCGCAATCTTGCAGAAAGCGGGGGTGGGGGGTAGATCAGCCGACAGGCGGCAGGTGGAAACCTAGGACAGGGGGAGACGCCCTGACGGGCGTCTCTACCGCTACGCGCGGTACAGAGCCGCAGGGAACGGAGTCACCAGCAGGCGCTGGTCGAGCCAGCGGCGGTAGCGCAGCTTGTTGCTCTCTACCATCTGCACGAAACGGATCCCCACCATTCCTTCGCGGCCCTGCCAGGCAACCTGTCCCTGGGCTTCTATGGAGGTCGCCGACTCGGGCAGGAGGAAGCGGACCTTCACTCCCGTGCCGGAAGGAACGCGTGCACCCGCCTCGATGGCCATACCGTCTTCGCTGAAGTTCGCGCCCTGGGTGTAAAGACTATCTCCCGACACCACACGCAGGGACACCGGCAATTGCACCGGATGGCGGTGGTAACGACGGCACTCCCGCAGGATGAGTCCGCGGGCTGCGCGCAGGCAGCGCGCGGCATGATCCAGGGAGAGGGGCTTGTCGAGGGCGAAATTGGCGCCCAGGCGGAACGCCGTGGGTACGGTGTAAGCCCCTGCCAGCAAGGCGATGGCAATGGCCCGGCGGCTGGAGGGCGCGTGCCGCAGGCTGCTCAGGAACTCACCGGCGCGGTCAAGATCTTCGCAGTCCACGATCACCGAGTCGAACTTCAGCTTGCGGAGCATGCCGGTGGCCTGCACCGCACTGTAGCTGACGTGGGGATGCACGGAGGCATCATCGAGCAGGCGGCGCATTACGCGCAGAACATCGGGGTCGCGAGAAAGCAGCAGGGCTTGAGGAACCATAGAATAAGTAGAGTAGCTCCGGGGGCCGGAGGGGCCAAGATTACCGAAGGACAGTGACCAGTGGCCTGTGACCAGTGGTCAGTAGTGCCCGGGTGGCCATGTCCTTATCGGTTCGAACCCGGTCCTATCCACTAACGCCTGGTCACTGTCCACTGACCACTGTTCTAGAATAGCCGCCATGATCGCCCACCTGCGCGGAAGGCTGCTGGCCAAGCATCCCAACCAAGCCGTAGTAGAAGCCGGAGGCGTGGGCTACGACCTGACCATCAGCGTCCCCACCTTTTCCGAGCTTCCCGCACTGGGGAGCGAGGTAGCGCTATTCGTCCACACCCACGTGCGCGAAGACGCGCTGGCGCTCTACGGCTTCCTGCGTCCGGCGGAGAAGAAGCTATTTGAACGCCTGATCGGCGTCAGCGGCATCGGGCCCAAACTGGCAATCACCATCCTCAGCGGTATGGCCGCCGAAGACATGGTTGCGGCCCTGCGCACCGGGGATGCCGCGAGGCTCACCCGCATCCCCGGCATCGGCAAGAAGACCGCTGAACGCATGGTGCTGGAACTGCGTGACAAGCTGGAAGGTCTGGTCGCGGCGCCTGCCGCGCCACTGGGCGGCGCAACCCCCGTCGAGGAAGACGTGCTCTCTGCGCTCATGAACCTGGGCTATTCGCGGCCTGCTTCGGAGCGCGCGCTAGTCGCGGCGTCGAAAAACGGGAAGAGCGATTCGTTCGAGGTCCTGTTCCGGGAGGCTTTGGCAGCGCTGAATCAGTGACTTTCACCACGAAGACACGGAGGCACGGAGAGAGATTGACGATTTATCGATTGATCCATTGACGATTGAGGGGTCGGCGGCACCCAATCGTCAATGAGCAGATGAATCAATCGTCAATCCCGTTGAAGCGGGCGCAGGGCGAACGTAGACTGGAGCCATGGCCCACGACCACGCGGCCTCGCATCAGCACACCTCCAAAGTCCTGCGGTTTTCGCTGGCGGCGACCGCGGTCTACATCGTGCTGGCCGTGGTGGTGGGCATTCGGGCACGCAGCCTGGCGCTGATCTCCGAAGGCGGCCACAACCTCTCCGACTTCCTGGCGCTGTTGCTCTCTCTGGTGGCGGTGTACCTGCATGCGCGGCCGCCGGATCCGGCACGCACCTACGGCTACCAGCGCGCCGGAGTGCTGGCGGCGTTCGTCAATGCTCTGTCGCTGGTGGGCCTGACGTTCTATCTGTTCTACGAGGCGGTGCACCGGCTGATCGCTCCCGTGGCAGTAGCGCCGCGTCCCATGATCGCTGTGGCCGCGGCGGGCGTGGTGATGAACGCCACCATCGCCTGGATGCTCTACCGCGCGGGCAACGATGTGAACCTGCGCAGCGCATTGCTGCACGAGCTGGGCGACACACTTTCGACTGCCGCCGTGATCGTCGGTGGCTGGGCCATCCTGCAGACCGGGCAGAACTGGATCGATCCGGCGCTCAGCTTCGGCATCGCCGCCATGATCCTGTGGTCGGCTTTCGGCATCCTGCGCGAGACCCTGAACATCCTGCTGGAAGGCGCGCCGCGCGGGGTGGAAATGGAACGCATTGAATCTGAGTTGTGCGCCATCGAGGGCGTGAACGGGGTCCACGACCTGCACGTGTGGAGCCTGGGCTCGGAGAGCCATGCGCTCTCCTGCCACATCAGCATCCCGGACATTCCGCAGTCGGCCAGCGACCGCATCCTGCGCGAAGCCAATCAGCGGCTGCGCCAGCGCTTCAACATCGGGCACACGACCATCCAGTTCGAGCACGCAGCCTGCGAGGCGGATGGGACCTGCGCCGGGGCCGTTCCGGGCCACACACCCACCCACGCCTGACATCCGGCATGTTTCCCACCGCGGGAATCAGCGGTAACGGTCGAAGGTCTGATTGCTGATCTTGCTGATTTCAGCCAGCATGGTGCGGCCTGCGGGAGATTTG
>JBOGLL010000066.1:0-6697 GCA_050746065.1 Terriglobales bacterium
GTACAGATCCACGGCCTCACGCAATTGCTTCTTCTCGACGTACTCGCCATCAGTGTGGGCGACGTGAATAGAGCCGGGGCCGACGAGCAATGGCTCGCCCCAGTTGGTGAGCGCGGGAATATCCGTAGTAAAGGCGGCAACCATGGTGGGGAGGCCGTCGGGCGCGCGCAGACAGACGCAGGGGATCTCCAAACCGATCTCCACTTCCGCCTGTGTGCCGGCGGCTTCGACCAGGCGGCGTCGCAGATCGTCGGATGGCCCGATGAGGCGGTAGAGAAGATGCGCGCGGGCTTCATCGGGTATGACGTTGGGCGCACGGCCGCCCTCGATGAGCCCGATGTTCACCGTGCAGGGCCCGATGTCAGGATCGGAGGACAGCGGCATGGCGCGGACTCGTGCAAGCGCATCCAGCAGCTTTTCGATGGCCGATTCGCCCAGTTCGGGATAGGCGGAGTGGGCCATGCGGCCCCGGGCCACGAGTTCTACGCGCAGCGTGCCCTTGGAAGCGATAGCTACGCGGTTCTCCGTGGGCTCGCCGTTGATCAGGAACTTCGAGCCCGGCGTGCGCTGGTTGGCAACGCGCGCACCCAAACTGTCTCGCTCCTCGCCTACCAGGAACAGCAGTCCGGCGGCGATCTTCTGTTCGCGAAGGCTGAGCGCTGCGGCAATCTGGCAGGCGATGATGCCCTTGGCATCGCAGGAGCCGCGTCCGTGGACTTTTTCCGCGTCCTCGGACGATGCGAAGAAGGGCGGCACCGTGTCCATGTGGGTGGAGAAGACGATGGGCGGCTCGGGATGATCGGGCGGAGTGGCGAAGACGTTGAAGCGCCGGCCTTCGACCGGCATCTCCTCCACGTGATAGCCGAGCCCGGCGAGTTCGTGCGCCAGGAAGTCGCCCACACCGGCTTCATTGCCCGTGATGGACTCTATGTCCACCAGACGGCGGGTGAGGGAAGCGACGTCCATGGGTGAGAGGATAGCATTCAGTCGTCTGTCGGCAGTCGGTAGCAAGGGCAGGCAGCGCGGAGGGTGTTTTTCCGTCCGAGGACGGCCGGGCTACACTGCTGACCCGACCGACTAGCGACTAACGACTGACGACTAACGACTGAATATGGCTAACGCAATCCGCTCCCTATTTGTTCCTGGCCCGGCCGGGCGCCTGGAGGCGCTGCTGAATACGGGTGCCTCCGCGGCTACGCACGCGGCGCTGGTGTGCCATCCGCATCCCCTGTTCGGCGGCACCATGCACAACAAAGTGGTCTACCACGCCGCGAAGGCGCTGAACGGTTTTGGTTTTCCGGTGCTGCGCTTCAATTTCCGAGGCGCTGGCCTGAGCGAAGGCAAGCACGACGACGGCCGCGGCGAAGCAGAGGACGTGCGCGCAGCGCACGACTGGCTGCACAACGAGTTTCACCTGCCCATTCTGTTTGCCGGGTTTTCCTTTGGTGCGGGCGTGGGATTGCGCGCGGCGTGCGCGGATGCGCGCGTGGCAGCGATGATTGCGTTGGGTCTGCCCATCGCCGCGGCGGGGCGCGAGTATGACTACGCGTTCCTGGGCCAGTGCGCAAAGCCGAAGCTTTTCATCAGCGGTACGCAGGACGAGTTCTGTCCACGGGTGGAACTCGAACGCGTGACGGCGAACGCCGCACCACCCAAGGAAGTCGTGTTCGTCGAGAGCGCCGATCATTTCTTTGAGGGAAGGCTGGGAGAGGTGCAGGGAAAGATTGAAGCGTGGGTGAGGAAGACGTTGGGATTGACGATTGCAGGATCCAAATCATCAGTGAACCAATGAAGAAATCGTCAATCGCGCCGTCTCGTTATAATCCCCGAACATGACGCCGGTTCCCCAGGACGCGTCGCGCGAGGAAAGAGCCGCCGAGATGCGGGCAGCGGCGCGGAGCATCTTCCGCGATGTGCTTGCCGAATGCAGCATCGCGCGGGCGTTCGAGCGGCAGGTGGAATGCCGGCGCGGGGTACTGCGCATTGCCGACGACCTCCACAACCTCGACGCCTATGGGCGCGTGCTGGTGCTCTCCATGGGCAAGGCGGCGCACGCCATGGTCGAGGCGCTGACGCGAGAAGTGGGCGGGCGTGGGGAAGGGATCGTCGCCGGAGGGACCGACCCTGCGTCGCAGGTTGCGGGCTTCCGGTATTTTCGCGGCGGGCATCCGCTGCCCAACGCAGAGTCGTTGGCGGCGGCGTCGGCCATGTTGCGGACACTGGAAGCGCAGAAAGAGGACGCGCTGGTGCTCTACATGATCAGCGGGGGCGCGTCGGCGCTGGTGGAAAAGCCGATTGATGACGACATCTCACTCGCCGACCTGATTTCCACCTATCAGGCGTTGGTACACAGCGGCGCACCCATCGCCGAAATCAACGCCATCCGCAAGCATCTTTCGGCAGTCAAGGGCGGACGCATGGCGCGCGCCGCACGCGAAGCACAGCAGGTTTCCATCCTGATCTCCGACGTGCCGGCGAATGCGCCGGATGCGCTGGCCTCAGGCCCGACCATGCCCGACTCCACCACGTGCGAAGACTGTTACCGCATCGCGCGAGAGTACGGAATGCTGGAGAAGTTCCCGGCCTCGGTGCGCGAGCTGTTTGAGCAGCATGCGCTGGAGGAAACTCCCAAGGCGGATGGCGCCGTGTTTCGCCGCTCGCGCTGGTGGCCCATTCTTTCCAGCACGACCGCGGAGCGCGCCGCCGTCGAGAGCGCAAAGCAGGCCGGCTTCGCCGTCGAAGTTGATAACCGCTGCGACGACTGGGACTACGCGCGCGCGGCCGACCACCTGCTGGCGCGGGCGAAGGAACTGCGGCGGGCGTCGGAGCGTGTTTGCATCGTTTCTGCAGGTGAGGTAACAGTGAGGGTAGGGGCGGAGAGCGGCACGGGGGGCCGCAATCAGCAGTTTGCCCTCTATTGTGCGACCAAAATCGCCGGCCAGAACATCACCGTTCTCAGCGCAGGCACGGACGGCACTGACGGCAATAGCACTGCGGCCGGCGCGATTGCGGATGGTACGACGCTCGCGCGAGCAAAGCAGCGTGGCCTCGATGTAGCACGGGCAGTCGAGCGCTTTGATGCGTTTCCTGTTCTTGAAGCGCTGGGCGATGCAGTGATCACGGGGCCCACGGGGACGAATGTAAGGGATGTGCGGGTGTTAATGGCGTGGTGAGTTTTCAACGCGGAGACACGGACACACAGAGGGTCGACGATTGTTGAGTGGTGATGTCGATTGAAATCCAAGATCCCTCGACTCCGCACTCCTTCGTCCGCCACGGCGGACTCAGTCGTGCTTTGCTCGGGATGACAAGGGAAGAAAGTGCCAACGAAAATCGCAGGGGCGACTAGAAGAAGCGCGTCACGCCTTCTTCCAGCACCACCACGCGGTCGGTGAGGCCGGACGCCTGGGCTTCCTGAGAGAGCCACTCGAGGGGCTCGTGAAGGGGTTCGTAGGTAAGGCGGAAGCTGCCGTAGTGCATGGGCACCATCCAGCGCGAGCCGAGGTCGCGGAAGGCGCGCACGGCATCGGCAGGACTGGTGTGGACGTCCTGGAAGTGCGGCGGATAATAGGCGCCGATGGGCAGCAGCGCCAGGTCCGGACGCAGGCGGCGGCCGATTTCGCGGAAGCCGTCGAAGTAGCCGGTGTCGCCGGCGTGATAGAAAGAATGCTGGCCGTTGCGGACCACGTAGCCGCCGTATCCGCGGTGCATGTCAGCCAGGATGCGCGCGCCCCAGTGCTGTGCGGGCACATGCGTGATGGAGAGACTGTCGCGCTGGTGGGTTTGCCACCAGTCGAGTTCGATGATCTCGCGGTAGCCGAGGCGGCGCACCAAATCGCGCACGTCGCGAGGCACGACGATCGCAGGCGGCGAGCCGCGCAGACGCCGGGTGTGGCGGGCAATCGCTCGCAGCGACGGCCGGTGCAGGTGGTCGAAGTGAGCGTGGGTGACCAGCACTACGTCAATCGGCGGCAGGTCGGCGACGCGCAGGCCCGGCTGGCGCAGCCGCTTGAGCAGAAACAGCCAACGGGCGAAGTTCGGGTCCACAACCAGGTTCTGGCCGCCACACTGGATGAAGAACGCGGAGTGGCCGATGAAGGTGACCGCCATTTCTCCGCTGCGTGCCAGGACCGGCTTGTGCGCGCGCCCAGTGCGCGGGCAGAGGGCGGAGGCACGCACCATGCGCGTGAACTGGCGCGCACGTCTCCGCAATGGGGCAAGGGCCATACAGTAAAAGGATACAGCAAGTCGCTAGTCGTTGGTCGTTAGTCGTTGGCCACCGATCTCCGAGTTGCCGTCGCCCTGAATGCGGGCACGCAGATTCGGTTCCGCACGGCCGGTTTTTCGCTAAACGACTTTCGCTAACGACCAACGACTAACGACTAACGACTAACGACTGAACACGAGGGGCACATGCGCGTCGCATTTCTGGGACTGGGCATCATGGGGCGGCCGATGGCATCGAATCTCGCCAAGGCGGGCCACGAGGTCACGGTCTGGAACCGCACGCCCGGGAAGGATGTGCCTGGTGCGCGGGCGGCGGCATCACCGCGTGATGCCGCGGCGCAGGCAGATGTAGTGTGGATCTGCGTGTCGAACACCGATGCGGTGGAGCAGGTGCTGTTCGGCGAAGCGGGAGCAGAATCCTCGCTGAAGGCAGGCATGGTGGTGGTGGACTCGAGCACCATTTCGCCCGCGGCCACGCGCCGCTTTGCGGAGCGCGTGGCGGCACGCGGCGCCGATTACGTGGACGCGCCTCTCACCGGCTCGAAAGCGGGCGCTGAGGGCGGCACGCTGATCTTCATGGCGGGCGGCGAGGAGTCTGTGATCCAGAAGCTGGGTCCGTTGTGGAAGGCCATGGGCAGGGAGGTTAGGCACATGGGCGCGACGGGCATGGGGCAGGCGGCGAAGCTGGCGCTGAACCTGATGATCGCGGTGACATACCAGGGCTTCGCCGAGGGACTCACCCTGGCCACACGCCAGGGCATCGCCGCGGAAACCTTTCTTGGACTGGTGCAGTCATCCATGGTGCGCTCGGGAGTGGTGGATTACAAAGCGCCGTTCGTGCTGCGGCGCGACTTCTCTGCCAATTTCCCACTTCGGCTGATGCACAAGGACATCCACCTGATGCTGGACGCTGCGCAGGAACTCGGACTCAAGCTGCCGGCGCTTGAACGCGTGGATGAGATCTACGAAGAGGCGGTGCGGGCCGGACAGAATGACCTGGACTATGCAGCAACGATCACGTTGCTGGAACAAGCCATGGGCGATAAGCGGTAAGATTCGTGGCTAAAGGGAATCTGCATGGTCGGTCGGACGCTGGGCCAGTACCGCATCCTGGAGCAGATGGGCGCCGGGGGCATGGGCGTGGTCTATCGGGCGCAGGATGAGCGCCTGGGCCGCACGGTGGCCCTCAAACTGGTCGGCGAGCTCTGGCTGCAGGATTCCACCTCACGCGCCCGCCTGTTGAACGAAGCGCGCAGCGCGTCGGCGCTGAACCATCCCAACATCTGCACGATTTACGAGGTGGCCGAAGCCGAAGGCCACGCCTACATCGCCATGGAGTGCGTGGAAGGGCGACCGCTGGGCAGCATGCTGATGGGCGGCGGGCTGCCTGCGGAGAGCGTGGCGCGCTACGGCACGCAGATCGCGGATGCACTGGCGCACGCCCACCAGCGCGGCGTGGTCCACCGCGACCTGAAGAGCGCCAATGTCGTGATTACGCCCGAAGGCCGGGTGAAGGTGCTGGACTTTGGCCTGGCCAAGCGTTTGGGCGCGCCGCAGCTGGAACGAGCCACGCGCACGCGCATGTCGCTGACCGAGGCGGGAACAGTGGTGGGCACGCTGAGCTACCTGCCGCCGGAAGTCTTGCGCGGCAAGCCGGCCGACGAACGCTCGGACATCTGGGCGCTGGGCGTGCTGCTCCACGAAGTGGCGAGCGGGACGCTGCCTTTCGGAGGCGAGACCAGCTACGACCTTACGTCGTCCATTCTGCGCGACCCGCCCAAGCCGCTGCCGCCGCACGTGCCTCCGGGACTGCGCGGCGTGATCCAGCGCTGCCTGGCCAAGGAACCGGGGGAGAGATACCAACATGCCAACGAGGTGCGTGCCGCGCTGGAGGCGCTGGGGTCGAGCACCGAAGTGGCGGTTCCGGTTCTTGCGGTCGGCAAGGAGCGGATTCCGCGCTGGGCGATCGCGGGGGGCGTACTGCTTATCGCCGCTGGCATTGTCGGTGGCATCCTGCGGGACGTTCCCTCCAAAGTAGTTGCACCCGAAGCTCGCAAAGCCGAGGGTGCAGCGGGCCGAAGGGTCAGCACCGGCGGACCGGCATCCGCCAATCCGGAGGCCAACCAGTACTTCGAGAGGGGGATGCTTTACCTGGTCCAGCAGTACGACCCGGAACGCGCGCGACCAATGCTGGAGCGGGCGCTTGAGATTGACCCTCGCTTTGCCGAGGCGCGAGCCTGGTACGGCTTCACCCACATGCTCACGCTGGACGGCGGCTCGTCGAACGACAGCGCTTGGGTGTACAAAGCAGAAGAAGAATTGCGCCGCGCCTTGCGGGACGACCCCCGCCTGGGCAGTGCCCATTCTGCGCTGGCGGCAGTGTATCTGCTTCAAGGACGCAAGGAACTGGTGCCGGGCGAAGTCAAGCTGGCGCTGGAGCTGAATCCTTCTTCTCTCGACGCCCCGGTGC
>JBOGLL010000067.1:0-11721 GCA_050746065.1 Terriglobales bacterium
TTCCAGGCCTCCTACTCCGCCGGTCCGCTGCCCTTTGAAGAGATTGTGGCCGTGCAAGCCGCGTTGGCCCGCGCGCTGATGTTGCCTCCGCTTCAGCCCAAGCCGGCCCCGGTGGAAACCGTGCCGGACGTGCTAATGGAAGACGAACCGTCGGAAGAGGTTCTGGCCGTTTCGGTCTCGGCGCCGGTTGCCGAGCCCATGCTGCGGGTCATTCCTGCCGCGGAGGTCGCGCCCGAGCCGGACGTGCTCGAGCCCATCGCCGCCGCGCCTTTAGTCGAGACTCAGATTCCAACTCCCGTACCCCAGATGATCGAACATGCCCCGCAGATGCCGGCTTCATTTCCGGTCGCTGCCAAGGCGGCTGAGCCTCCCCAGCCCTCCCCAAACATCAAGCCGGCCTCTGTTCCGGCCCCGGCTGTCGTGGCCAGGCAGCAAGTGGTTGCCCAGCCCGCAGCTCCGGCGAGGCCCGCTGCACCACCGCCCCCGGCTCCCCAAGTAGCTGACGTGCAGGCTTGCCTGGAAAGCATTGCCGAGCAGCTTTTCACTGGCGCCGGCAAGGCCGTAGCTGCGGCTACCACGGTGATTGTAGGAAGTGCGAAAGTCGTGCTCTCGTCTTGGGAAGTAGAAGCCTTTGTGCGCGGCGGCGACGAAGTATGTGACACGCTGCAGCGCGCCGTGGCTGCCCGCGCCGTCCTCTCCGAAGCTGTCGAGAGTCGCAAGCGGGAAGGCGACGCTGAAGGATTGCCCTCCGCCATCTCCCTGGCACAAACCGAGGCTGCTTCCACGCAGCTCCAGATCGAGGCCGCCAAGAAGGCCCGCAATCTGGACGCCGCCGTGAACCTGGCAGCCACCGCCAAACGCCTGCTGGCGCTGATTACAGAAGCGGAAGGCCTGGCGTCCATGCCCGCACTGGAGATGTCCCGTTGAAACAGGAAAACGTACTCATCATTTCTGACGACCTCGACTTCGCCCACAGCCTCATGGGGCGCTGGCAGAGCGAGCGCAACGTCCCCGCTTTCACACTGATCGGCGGCGAATCGTGGAGCTTAGCTCCCGTGACCGATTTCGACTTGGCCATTGCCGGGCCGCTGGATGCATCCCACCGGGCCGCGGTCCTCGGCAGCCTCAACGCCGGACCGGCGCCCGTCGTGGGCGTTGCCGAGGACGGCAAGGAGTTCTCCCTGCTGCGCGGCAAGTATCCCCGCATGCTGTGGCTGTGCCGCTACGACGGCTGGGTGGAACTGCTCGTCCTGCTCTCTCGCGAGGCCCTGCGGCGCGCAGAAGCGCAGTCGCGAGCGCAACGCGCCGAAGCCGAAAGCGCTGAGAGTCGCCGTCATGCCACGCTCGGCCGCTACATGCTGGAAATGCGTCACAGCCTGAGCAACGCCCTGACCTCCGTGCTTGGACACTCCGAGCTGCTTTTGCTCGAACCAGGAGCGCTTACCGCGCCCTTGCGCGACCAGGTGGACACCATCCATCACATGGCGATGCGCATCAACGAGGTCATGCAGAGATTCTCGTCTCTGGACGCCGAACTCAAATTCACTGAGAAAAAGTCTCAGGGTGAGACGGTGTGCCCGCGCTCGCTTGCCGTCTCAGCCCGCTGAGACCAGCACTTTTCCACTGATTACTGTCTTGATTCCCAAGCACTTATAAGTTTTATGAGACCGCAACCCTGAATTCTCGGGGTTGTGGCCGGGCGATTGCATTATCTCGGGCTGAGATGTTCCCCCGAGGATTGCGTTTTGAAAAAGATTCTGATTGTTGATGACTCCCCGGCCGAACTCCGGTTGATCCAGAACGTTCTCGATCAGGCCGGATACCGCTCGGTTGCGGTACATGATCCCGGCCGTATCGAGCAGGCCATCGAAGCCGAGCGCCCCAGCCTCATCCTCCTGGATGTGGTGATGCCCGCGCGCAACGGCTTCCAAGTGTGCCGCGAACTCAAGAGTCACTCCGCCTTTGCGCAGATCCCCGTAATCCTCGTTACCTCCAAAAACACTCCCAGCGACAAGTTCTGGGGTGAGCAGCAGGGCGCCGACGGATACGTGGTGAAACCTTTCACCAGCCAGCAACTCCTGGGCGCGATTCAGAGGCATGTGTAGGCCGAAATGAACTACCACCACTTCAACACGGACGAACCGCTGCAGCCCGAACTGCTCATGCCCGAAGCCGGCCCGGCTGAAGCTGCGCCGGCCATCGAAGGACGCGAGCCTGAGCGCCAGTACTGCCTGTTTCGTGCCGGCCGCGAGCGCTTCTGTCTGAGTGTGCTGGATGTGGAGGAAGTCGTGGAGTGGAGCCCGGTAACGCGTTTGCCTTTAGCGCCTGCATTCCTGCTGGGCATCTTCAATCTGCGCGGCTCCATTGTCCCGGTGATTGATATCGCCTTCACCGAAGGCCGCCGGCCGGACCTCACTCCCAAGCATGTGGTGGTGACCCGGCTCCGGGGCGACGCGGAGCGCGGCGACCTGCGTCTGGGCCTGGCCGCGGACGAAGTCATCGGCACCTACACGACTTCAGAACCGCTGCTGGTGGACGAAGCGCCGCTGGGCGTGCCCCATTGCTGCGGCATGCTGCGGCAGGACGATCGTTTAGCTTTGGCGCTGGACCTGGGCCGCCTCACCGCGGCCTTTCCCGTGCCTGTGATTTGAGAAAACAAGAAAGTTTCGGCAGTCCGGCCCGATAAAGTCCGGTCACGAAAATGGAGGAAGTTATGAAAGGTCGGTTGAACTCAACTCTGACCATCCTGGTCGCGGTGAACGCGGTGGCACTGCTTGCCGTGTTTTTCCTGGCATATGGCGCCGGGGCCCGTTCGGGCGCGTCCATCACGGACTTCGGCGGCAAGGACTCGACCGCGGGCATCGAAATGCTCGTGGCCTTCCTGGTCTGCTGCGGCATGGCGGGATATCTCTGGATGAAGCTGTCGAGCGCGGTCGCAACTCCCGTGCGGCAGCTCACCGAATTTGCGGAGCGGCTGGGCGCAGGTGACTATCGCGCCCGTGTGACTCTCGACGGCGAGGACGACTTCACCTACATCGCCCAGAACTTCAACCGCGTGGCCGACAAGGTCGCGCGCGCCAACACCAATCAGGAAGCGCAGGAGACACTGCAGCGCAGCGTGACCGAGTTCCTTACCATCACCAGCCAGATCTCGCGTGGCGACCTCACCCTGCGGGGCAAGGTGACCAACGACGCTCTGGGCAACGTAGTGGACTCGGTGAACTACATGCTCGACAACTTCACCAAGGTTCTGGAGCGCGTGCGCAACGCCGCTATCGATGTCTCCTCCAGCGCCAACGAGATTCTGGTTTCGTCCGAGCAGATGTCGAACGGCGCCACCCAGCAGGACCAGGAGATCACCAACACCTCGTCGGCCGTGGAAGAGCTCACGGTCTCGATGAAGCAGGTGTCGAACAACGCCGGAGCCAGCGCCGAAGCCGCGCGCCGCGCTCTGGACGCCGCCGAGCAGGGCAACCGTTCGGTGCGCGACACCCTGGAAGGCATGCAGCGCATCCGCGCTTCCGTGCAGGCCACCGCCAAGAAGATCAAGTCTCTCGGCGACCGCTCGCTGGAAATCTCCGAGATCATCAACGTCATCAACGACATCACCGAGCAAACCAACCTGCTGGCGCTCAACGCTGCCATTGAAGCGGCGCGCGCCGGCGAAGCGGGCCGCGGATTCGCCGTGGTCGCCGACGAAGTCCGTAAGCTGGCCGAGCACTCACGCAGCGCTACTAAGGACATCGCCGCCCTCATCAAGGCCATCCAGGCGGAAACCAACGAAGCCGTCGTGGTCATGGAGGAGGGCACCAAGGAAGTGGAAGTCGGAGCCCGTCTGGCCGATCAGGCCGGCAAGGCCCTGGAAGCCATCTCCAGCGTAGTGCGGCAATCCGCCGAACTGGTGCAGGAGATCTCGCTGGCCTCCAAGCAGCAGGTGCGCGGCACCGAGGGCGTGGCCAACGCCATGCAGATCATTTCCAACATCACCCGCCAGACCTCTACCGGCGCGCGCCAAACCGCTCGCACCGTCGAGACCATGGTGAAGCTGTCGGAGCAGTTGAACGAAGCCCTGTCGCAGTTCCGTATCCACGGCGGCCCAGGTTCGAACGGCTCCCATGGCAACGGTGGAAACGCCACGCACCACCTTCAACCGGAACTCGCCGGGCCCGCACTGCGGGGCCGCTAACCAACTGGAGCGGCCCCGACAAAGTCGGGGCCGCATGAGGAAATCTCCGCATCGCGCGGAAGCAACAGGAAGGGACTGTGAACAATCCAACGATTACCGGACGTGAATTGTCGGAAGTCTGCGCACTGATCGAACAGCGCTCCGGCATACTCTTTGACGATTCCCGCGAGCGTTTCTTCTCCATCCGCATCCGCGAGTACATGGCATCGCGGGGCCTGCTGCGCGGCGCCGAGCTGCTGCGCGTCATCGGCGGCTCCAACGCCGAGTACGACGCCATGCTCGAGCGCATGCTCACCCAGGAGACCTCCTTCTTCCGCTACCCTGCGGCCTATGAGGTCCTGGAAAATCGGGTGCTGCCCGACTTGCGCACCAAGAAGTTCTGGGACAACCCGCGTTCGCTGCGTATCTGGAGCGCAGGCTGTTCCACGGGCGAAGAGCCCTACTCCATCGCCATCGCTCTCGCCGAGACCCTGGAATTCATGGAGGCCTGGAACATCCGCTTGCTTGCCACCGACATCAGCCGTCAGGCCCTGGAGCACGCCGAGTGCGGACTCTACGGGCGGCGCAGTTTTGGCGTCGGCCTCGACCGGCAGGAGAAATACTTCACTCGCGTCGGGGAGCATTACCTGGTCAAGCCGCGCATCCGCAACCTGGTCACATTCGCGCCCCTGAACCTGGCGCAGACCGTCTACCTCGGCCGCTTCGACGTCATCTTCTGCATGAACGTGATGATCTACTTCTCCGAAGAGCGCCGTGCTGCGCTCATCCAGCGCTTCTACGATTGTCTGGAGCCGGGCGGCTACCTGTTCCTCGGGCATGCCGAGTTCGTATCCAAGCTCCCGGTGAAGTTCGACACCATCGTCCACCACGATTCCATCGTGTATCAGAAACCGGTCGAGGCCTCGCTGCTGGATCCGGTTTCGGTGAGTGCGGAGGCCAGCCTGTGAGCCAGGCGTCCCAGGAATTCGTGGAAGTCTTCCTTACGGAAGCCTCCGACCACCTGCAGTTCCTGCGCGAGTACGCGGGCGTGCTGCTCGACCCGTATCCCTCGCCTGAGGTGATGGACCGGCTTCATGTGGCCGCCCATACGCTGGAGGGCGCATCCGCCATGTACGGCTACCCGCTGTTTTCCGAGGTGGCCGGCAAGCTCTCCCACATCTTCCTGTACGCGATGAACGCGACGATCGGATCCGACGCTGCCGGTCCGCTGGTCGAGTTCATCTCCGAAGGTGTGTCGCTGCTCGAGTCCGACCTCCTGTTCATCAGCTCGAACAGTGCCGAGACCGCGGAAGACATGGCCGCCTTCAAGGAGCGCTACCCCTTTGCTTTCCAGGCGCCGGTCACGGAAGTTCCGGCCCAGGAGCACGCCGCTCCCGCAGGTTCGGAGCAGGCGCTCGCCGAATCCGCCGCACCCGTTCCCGTGGCGGAAGAGTTGCCCGCGGACGGTGACGTTCCCGAAGAGATTCTGGAGTTTTTTGTTCCCGAGGCCGAAGAGCACCTGCAAGTAGTCACCGACTGCCTGCTGGCTCTGGAGACCAGTCCCAACGCGGAAGACATCCATCGTCTCTTCCGTGCCATGCATACGGTCAAGGGATCGGCGGCCCAGGTTGGACTGCAGCGCATTGCTCGTGTGGCGCATCGCGCCGAAGACCTGGTCGGCCGCCTGCGCGACGGCCAGCTCCGTCCCAGTGCTGAGATCGTGGACATCTGCCTGGAAGCCGTGGACGCGCTGAAAAAGTTCCTCTATCGCCAGTGGCCCAACGAAGAAACCATGAAGGCGGCGGTAAATCCGCTGCTGGCACGCATTGCCCGCCTCGCTCCCGAAGAGGGCGACGCGGTACCAAGCGCGGAAACGCTCCCGCCTTGCGCGGCGACTGTCTCAGAAGAGTTTGGCCCGGCGGTGAGCGTTGCACACTACGCTCCGCCGGTTGTGCCAGAGAGGTTACCGGCGGTTTCTCAGCCGGGGCCGGCGCGCGTTGCTCCTGCCGAGGCCGCCCTGGCGGCTGACGCTGCGGCTTCGGGGGAAGCCGCCGTCGAAGGTGAGAGCACGCTCGCCGGTAAAAAGGAACTGGCGGCCATGCCCCAGTCCAAGTCGGTGCGCATCGCCCTCGATCGCCTGGACCGCATGATGAACGCGGTGGGCGAGCTGGTCATCAACCGCACCCGCATGATCGGCCGCGTGGCCGAATTGGAGCGCCTGGCCGACGAGCTCAATTTCTCCAAGGGCCGCATGTCCGACAAGGTGTCGGAGTTCCAGGAGAAACACGAGTTCAGCCGGGTCTCCAACCCCGTAGCCGCACCCGTTCCCTCGAGCTATCCAGGATTCGGCTCCTCGCTCTCCGAATTCTCGCTGAGCGCTGACCCCGATTTCAGCGAGCTGGAGATGGACCGCTACGACGACTTCAACATCCTCTCGCGCTCGCTCACCGAGATTTCAGCCGACATCACTGAGGTGCTCACCCAACTCGGCGGATTCGTGCGCCGCGTGGACTCCGACATTGACGAGTTCAGCAAGCTGGCCCACCGCCTGCAGGACGAAATCACCCAGGCGCGCATGGTGCCCATCGGCAACCTGTACACCCGCATCTCGCGCACCGTGCGCGACGCCGCCAAGGCCTCCGGCAAGCAGGTGGAGCTGACCCTGGCAGGCGCCGAGACTGAACTCGACAACAACATCATCCAGCAGATTTCCGGCCCGCTCGTGCATCTGGTGCGCAACGCCGTGGCCCACGGTCTGGAAAAGACCGAAGACCGCTACCACGCGGGCAAGGCCGACCAGGGCAACGTGGCCGTGCGCGCCTACCATCGCGGCAATCACATCTACATCGAGGTCGAAGACGACGGCCGCGGAATTGACTATGCCCGCGTGCGTAACACCGCCGTCGAAGCCGGACTGGTCGCGCCCGAGGATGCCGAGAGCCTCGCTGAGCGTGACCTGCTCGAGTTCCTGTTCCATCCCGGATTCTCCACCGCACCCAAAAAGACCGAACTTGCGGGACGGGGTGTCGGTCTGGACGTGGTGCGCGCCAACCTCGCTGCCCTCAACGGCGAGGTGGACATCGAGACCGAACTGGGGAAGGGCACTCGCTTCACCCTGAAAGTACCTCTCACGCTCATCATCTCGCAGGCGCTGTTCGTGCGCTGCGGAACGTCCACCTTTGCCCTGCCGCTCTCTTTCGTCGAGGAGATTCGCCGCCTCAACCAGACGGAGATCGAAGAAGTGGGCGGCAAGCTGCTCACCCGCGTTCGTGGCGTGGTGACGGAAGTGCTCCGCCTCGACTCCCACCTTGGAGTCGACCCCGTGGAACCGGTGAACGGCTGGTACCGCCTGGTGATCGTGAACGTCGCCGGCCGCCACGTCGGGCTTGTGGTCGAAGAAGTGCTCCGCAAGGACGAGATCGTGATCAAGGGCCTGGGCGACTATCTGCGCAACGTGAAGCTGTTCCCCGGCGCCACCATCGCGCCCAACGGTGCCCTGATTCTGCTGATTGACGTGAACCGCCTGGTGGCGGGTGAGTCCATCGAGCGCCGTCCGCTCATGACCACCGCCGCGGCACGCGTGTTCGCTCCCGGCTCGGTTGCAGTCGCCACTGGCGCAATTCCCGCCGCGGCCGTCGAAGCCGTGCCCACGGAGAAGATTGTTGTGTTGGCCGACGATTCCATCAGCGTGCGCAAGTTCGTGGGTCGCATGCTGGAGAAGGCCGGCTACCGCGTACGCCTGGCGTCCGACGGTCTCGAAGCCCTCGAGATCGTCACTCAGAACCGCTGCGACCTGCTGGTCACCGATCTGGAGATGCCTCGCACCAACGGTTACGAACTCATGGCGCACCTGCGCCAGGATGCGGCGACGCGCAGCCTGCCGATAATGGTGGTGACCTCCCGCGCCGGTGCCAAGCACCGCGAGCGCGCTCTCAAGGAAGGCGCTTCCGCGTTCATGACCAAGCCCGTGCAGGAAGACATGTTTCTGGCCGCCATTGCCGACCTCATCGGTCCGGCCGTGGCGCCCGCAGCAGAACTCGTGATGGAGACGGTTTCGTAAGACGAACAATATGGAATCCGGTAAACGAATTCGCGTCCTGATTACCGACGACTCGGCCTTCATGCGCAAGGTGCTGAACAGCATCTGCGCTGCCGACCCGCAGCTCGAAGTCGTGGGCGAAGCCCGCGACGGCCGCGACGCCGTGGCCCAGTCCGACGCTCTCAAGCCCGACGTCATCACCATGGACATCAACATGCCGCACATGGACGGCCTGCAGGCCACCGAGGCCATCATGTCGTCGAATCCGCGGCCCATCGTCGTCGTCAGTTCGGAATCGCGCGACGGCGCAGACATCACGCTGAAGGCCCTGGAACTGGGCGCCATTGACTTCGTTCCCAAGCCCACCAGCGGCGTGGACCTCGACATGAACAGCGTGCGCGAAGATCTGTGCCGCAAACTCAAGATGGCGGCCAAGGTGCGCGTAGTGCGCACCGCTACCCGCTCCCGGTTGGGACAGGAAATCGCCTGTTCAGCGCCCCGCATTGAGCCCGGACAGCAACCGCTGCCGCGCCCTGCCGCAGCGCCATCCATCGCGCCAGCCGTCGCTACGGGACGCTTCCGGGAAGCCATGTCGGCGTCCAATGGAAAATTCCCGGTCGTGGTCATCGCTTCCTCCACTGGAGGCCCGGCCACGCTGCTCAAACTCTTCCCGGCATTCCCCAAGGATTTTCCGGGGGCCGTGATCATCGCGCAGCACATGCCGGGTGCATTCACCTCGCAGTTCAGCGAGCAGATCGGCGAAGTCACTGCCATCAAAGTGAAGGAAGCGGAAGCCGGCGAGATCGTGCAGGCGGGCACGGTGTACGTTTGCCCTGGCTCGCACCATCTGCGGCTCTCGCCCACGGGACGCATTTCGCTCGACGACGGTCCGCGCATTTCCGGCTACCGGCCCTGTGCCGATGTCACCATGGAAACCGTGGCCGCTTTTGCCGGCCCGCTTGCCGTGGGCGTGGTGCTCACCGGAATGGGCAACGACGGCTCGCGCGGCGTACAAGCCGTGCGCGCAGCCGGCGGACAAGTCATCGCCCAGGACGAGGCCACCTCCATCATCTTTGGCATGCCCGCGGAGGCCATCAAGACCGGCGCCGTGGACTCCGTGCTCCCGTTGGAAAGCATCTACCCCGCCATCGAGAAGCGCGTGCTGTTCGTCTTCGGCGCGCAGAAAGTGGGTGCCCTGTGAAGCTCAGAGGATTCGCAGCCCGCAGGGCGCGCAGCTTCCGCCGCAGCGAATCGGTGATCGTGTTCACGGTTGGCGGGACAACCTTCGCCATCGCGGCCGCCGCCGTGGAGGAGATCCGCGGGCCGCAAGGACTGCGCCCGCTCACCTGCGAAGCGGCTCATAGCAGCCTGGCCAAGGTGCGCCACACGCTGCAGCGCGCACACAAGACTTTCCTCGTTGTGGACGCCGCGCTTCACTTCCAGACGCCGCGCATTCAGCCTACGCGCGTCCTGATCCTGCGCAATTCAACCGTGGCCGTCGCCGTGGATGGCATCGATCGCATGGCCGAGATCCACGCGCTCTACCCGCTGCCCGCCGCCTTCCGCGGCGACGAACGCCGCTGGTACCGCGGGCTGGCCTTGATTGGCGAAGCAGTCGTGCCCGTCGTGCAGCCCGACATGTTCCTCACCCGCGCCGAGCAGATGGTCGTGGTCGCTGCTGCTGCTGCCGCCCAGACCAAGACCCAGACCCAGACCCAGCCCGAATCGGTGTACGCATGACGCCCAAGAGCGCCAACTCGTTCGTGCTGTTCCCGCTGGGGAAGAAGCGCTTTGCGCTGCCCGCAGACCGCGTGACCGAACTGGCCCGTCCCGATCGTTTGCAATCGTTCCCGCACACTACCTGGCTGCTGGCCGGAGTGCTGGTGCGCCGGGGGCACATCGTTCCTGTGTGCGACGTGGCCCGGATCCTCATCGGGCCCGGCGCGCCTTCGCGCCGTTTCTATCTCATCGCCACACGCTGCTTTGACGGCGTTCTAGAGAGCACCGCCATCCCCGTCTCCGGCGAATGTGAGCTGGTGCGTTCGGACATGATCCCGCCCACCGGCAAATTGCCGGACTACGTCTGCGGACTGCTGCCGCTGGATAGGGAAATCGTCGAAGTCCTCGATCTCGACCAGCTCGCAGCCGGGAAGGAAGCGCGATGAGCACACAACCCGTGCAGGCTCCCAAGCTGCTGGTGATCGACGCCAACGTCTTCTTCGCCAAGCGCCTTTCCGATGCGCTGAAGGGCGAAGGCTTTGACGTAGTGCACAGCACACAATCGTCCTACGGGCTCACCATGCTGGAGTGGGATCCGCCCGCGGCGATCCTCTGTTCCACGAATTTGCGCGAGCTGCCCGCGTTCGAGATTCCATCCATCGTCCACGCCGACCCGAAAACCGCGCACATCCCCGTCATCGCCATGGGCGACGGCGACGACCAGGCGCTGATGGCGGCCTTTCGCGCCGGCTGCGCCGACTACGTGGACCGCCGGCTCGGCCCCAACAATATTGCTACCCACGTGCGTGCGTTCCTGCGCAGCCAGAACGAGGGCTTCCAGCCGACTCAGATGCTGGGCAGCGCGGACACAGCTCTCAGCGGCAGCCTCACGCATCTCGATTTACCCGGCGTGGTGCAGATGCTGGCGCATTCCCGCCAGACGGGCGCGCTCCATGTGAACACCGGCTCCATCGACGGCATCGTCTTTTTCGACCGCGGCGACCTCAGCCACGCCGAGAGCGGCGAACTGGCCGGCGACGACGCCGTGGTGAACATCGTCAAGAACTGCAACGGCGCCGAGGGAGGCGTGTACAAATTCGTCCCCGGCGCTACCGCCACCACCCGGACCGTGCTCCGCTCGGCCACGGATCTCATGCTCGACGCGTTTCGCGAACTCGACGAAGGCGAGCAGGAACTGAACCCAGGAGGCTCGCTATGAGCGACATCACCCACAACCCGGCAGCCGGTGCTCCCACCGTCTTCTTCATTGACGACAGCGCCACCATGCGCGAAGTGATCAAGGTCGCCTTCCGCCGCGAGAACATGCAGGTCGTTGCCTGCCACGACGCCGCCAGCGCCTTCGCCCAGATCGAGCTGAACGCGCCCGACGTGGTCATCACCGACGTCATCATGCCCGACAAGGACGGCTACGAAGTCTGCCAGTTCATCAAGCAGCATCCGCGCCTGGGGAAGACGCCCGTGATCCTGATGTCCGGCGTAGTCAACAAATCCGTTGCCGACAAGGCTTTCGCTGTGAAGGCCGACGAACTGGTGCGCAAGCCCTTCCAGCCCCAGGATCTGATTACTCGCGTGAAGCACCTGCTGCATCCCAACGGCAACGGCGCCGCTACAGGAAACGGACCCGCGCATCCCGCTCCCGCCGCGCCCGCGCCGCCGGCACAAGCCGTCGCCGCGCTGAGCAGCATCTTCGCCGCATCCAGTGTGCCTCCGGCAGGAGCGCGCCCGGCGAGCGCGCCGCTGCGTCCGTCCGCGCCCGCACCGGTGCCCGCGACCTCCA
>JBOGLL010000068.1:0-18576 GCA_050746065.1 Terriglobales bacterium
AGACCTATCCCGGCGGCAACTTCGCCACGCTCACGCTCACCCTGCCCGCGGGCAAGATCTTTCCTTCCATCAAGGTCTACCGCCGCCTGACCGAGGGCGAGGGCGACAACTTGTGGAAGTTCTACCAGAGCATGCGGCCCAAGCTGGCGGCAGCTCCGGGCAGTGCGGTGCAGTAAGCCGAACCTGTGAAAGCGTCAGCAGGATGCCGCCGCGACAAGCCGGCGGGACGCCGGCGCTACAGAGTTTTTCAGCAGCCACCGCCGCCGCCGGTGTAGACCAGCTTCCAGCCCTTCTTGTCCTTTTTATAGATTCCGTACTGCCAGCCCTCGTGGTCTTCCATGCGAACAATGAGTTCGTCCACGCCGTCGCCATCGAGGTCGAGATGGTCCACCAGGCTGCGCTGCTGGTGATCATCCGCGGCGCCCGAAGAGAGATAGTGCCATGCCATCTCGGCTTTGAAGCCCTTGTCCCCAGGTCCGGCCACCAGCAGCAGAGTGCGCTCCGCCTTGTCGCGGAGGCTGAAGGTGCCGACCATTTCAGCCCTCTGATCGCGGTCCAGGTCGCTGAGCACGAGACGCTCGATCCTGATTCTGCGCAACGCGCTGGAGCGCGCGCCATGCACGCGAAAGACGGAGCCGGCGAGTTCCAGGGCTGCAGCTTCTTCCTCGGGAGTAGGGCGGCGCGACGCCGCCGGCGTGCGGGGCGAGATGGGCAAGGACGTCGCCAGCGCGCGGACATCGTCGTCCTCCAGGGCGCCGGTGCCGCGGACCACGGCCGACAGGGAGGCGCAAGTGATGGTTTCCGGCTTGATCACTTCGACCGTCCCCGCGTGCTCGCCCCCGATATACACCGCATATTTCTTCCCGGAAGCAAAATACTGTTCTTCGAAACGCAGGGCTTCAGGAGCAAGATCCTTCCCCGGCTCGAACCAGGGCGGCGGCGGCGGCAGGTAACGTCCCCCATCCACGACCGCCACCGCATCAATAAAGGGTCGCGATCCCCGGGGCGCGCTTCCCTCTCCGCTCATCGATTTCCAGACGGCGAAGATCACGTGGCGTTCACTGGCGGCGCGGTCCTGTTGCGGGGCCACCGGAGGAAGGAGAAAAGTTAGCGCCACCACAACCAGAATCCCGCTCAGGGAAGCGATTCGCAAGGGCATCTCCTTCGACCGCATGGCCTGGCGGAACTGGCGCCGACCGGGCTGCCGAAATGGCGGCATGATACTACGCCGTCCTGTACGGGCGGCGCGGCAGGCTGGCGTATACTCCGCTCCCATGCAGCCCTCCGGATGGGTTTCGGCTGCGTGGCGAACTGTGCGCTCCCTTCTGTTCACTTTCGGCAGCGTCTACGTCTTCTTCCTTTTCTATCTCTACTTCTTCGGCGATTCGCTGGTGTTTTTCCCGCCGCCGTCGAGCTACCGAGACAGCACCCGCATCCTGAAGATTCCCGGGCGCGACGGCGTGCGCATCAGCGCTGTTTATCTGCCCAATCCCGCAGCGCGCTACACGCTGCTCTTCACGCACGGCAACGCCGAGGACATCGGGCACAACTTCGACTACCTGGAGCGCGTGCAGGCCGCAGGCTTTTCCGTCTTCGCCTGGGACTACCGTGGATACGGCACCAGCGAGGGCCGCCCCTCCGAGCAGAATCTGTATGAGGACAGCGAGGCGGCCTACGAATACCTGACCGCGACGCTCAAGGTGCCGCCCGAACGAATCATTCCCTTAGGCCGTTCCCTGGGCGGGGCTGCAGCGACGCACATTGCCGCCTCCCGGCCGGTCGGGGCGCTGATCCTGGAGAGCTCGTTCACCTCCGGTCAGAAAATGCTCACGCCGGTGCGCATCTTTCCCTTCGACCGCTACCTGAATTTGGATCGCCTGCAAAAGATCCACTGCCCAGTGCTGGTCATCCATGGGACAGCCGACACCACCATTCCCTTCCGCCACGGCGAGGCCCTGTTCGCCACCGCCAACCATCCCAAGCAATCGTGGTGGGTGCAAGGCGCCGGACACAACGACCTCTACTACGTCGCCGGCCCGGCTTACGAGAAGCAGTTGCAAGGTTTCGCTGCCTGGGTGGAGCAACAGGCCCAAAAACCCTGATTCGTACCGCGGATTTTCGCGGAGACACGGGTTCAATCCTTCAGGGCCATCCACTTGCGTATCCGCATCCCATGATTCCCTTCCCCGGTATTCCTCCGTGTCCTCTGTGGTTCGCGATCCCGCCCCCTCCGTTGACCCCCGCGCAGCCCGCCCGTCATAATCACTGCGCCTGGCATCCGCATTACGACGAGGTGTATTACCGTGGAAAACCCGAAGCCGAATCCTGCTCCCTCGGAACTCGAGGAGTTTGGGCGCAAGGTGGGCCGCGAATTGGGAGAGATCGTCGCGTACCTGAACAACGACGTGGTACCCAAGGCGCGCGAGCACTCCACCCAGGGGCTGCGTATCGCCGCCCAGAAGCTGACCCAACTGGCCGAGTACATGGAGAAGAACAAGCCTTCCTCCTGAGGCCGTTCCTCAGGCGCGCACCCCTTCTGCTGGCATTGGCCGCGGTGCTGATCCTTGCAGGATGCGGGGGCGGCAACCGGCGCACGCGTGCTCGCAATCAACCGCCGCCTCCGCCGACGACTACCCCGACTTCGTCGGGAAAAATCTCTGTCCCTAAAAACGCCAAGCCGCTGCTGGTGGAAACCGGGCTGGCGAGCTGGTACGGCGGCCCGTATCACAACCGGCGCGCGGCCAACGGCGAGATCTACAACATGAATGCGATGACCGCGGCGCACCGCACGCTGCCCATGAACTCCATCGTGCGCGTCACCAATCTGAAGACCGGCAATTCAACCCTGGTGCGCATCACCGACCGCGGGCCCTTCGTTCCGGGACGCGTGATCGATCTCTCCGCTGCCGCCGCCAAGGAATTGAACGCCTGGCGCGAAGGCCTGGTGAAGGTGCGCCTGGAAGTAATGCAGGCGCCTGCCGCGCTCGACAAGGGCGGACGCTGGTGCGTGCAATTCGGGGCATTTCAGGAGGAAGACGCGGCCCGCGAGCTGCGGGAGAAGCTCACGCGCCGCTATCGCGACGCCAAGGTGATCCACTTCGGCAGCCCGGTAGGCGACTGGTGGGTGCGCATCAAAGTCCCGCAGGACGACCGCAAGCAGGCCACAGAGATCGCCAAAGTCATCAGGCCGTCGGAGGGGAATGCGTTCTTGGTGAGACTCGATTGACATGTGGTCATGTGGTCATCGTGTCATGTGGCCATCGAAATGCGACGACTACATGACCCGATGACGACATGGCCACATCGCCCTACCCTGGCGGCCAGCGCAAGGGGCGCCCACCGAGCAAGTGCAGATGCAGATGGAAGACGGACTGGCCGGCGCGCGCTCCCACGTTGTACACCGTTCGGTAGCCCTCCTCGATATCGCGCTGGCGCGCGATCTCTGCGGCCACCAATTGGCAGTGTCCCAGCAACTCCGCGTCTTCCGCAGTGGCTTCCTTCAAGCCGCGAATGTGCTTCTTGGGAACGATCAGGACGTGGGTGGGAGCCTTGGGATTGATGTCGTCGAAGGCGAAGACGCGGTCGTCCTCATAGACCTTGCTGGAAAGGATCTCGCCGGAGCTGATCTTGCAGAACAAGCAGTCGGACATGTGCGAAGTGTGAAGTATGAAGTACGAAGTGCGAAGTGGCAAGAGCAGGCTGCTCGCTTCATCGACGCGCGTCGGGTAGAGGCGTAGCTAGCTGCGCCTCTACAACAAAACAAGGAGGTCTCGCCGCTGCCTTATTGCTCTGCTTCTTCTTCCGGGGCACCGTGGCGGCGCAGGATCTGCGCCAGGTTCTGGGAAAGGGCCGAGCGCGGCATGACTGCGTCGAATCCCGCTTCCTGTGCCTTCACTTTCAGCTCGCCCTGGACGTGAGACAGAAACCCGATGATGGACGTTCCCTTGAGCTTCGACTTCAGTTTGGGAATGGTGGTGAGCGGCTTGGCGCCGGTGTTGTTCAGGTCCACGATGATCAGAGAAGGCTGCTCGTGACCGTTGGAGGTGGCCCGTTCCAGCAGTTCCTTGTCGCTCTTCACAAAGTCCACTTTCACGTTCAGCTTGCGCGCCGTTTCCTGCACCTTGGCCAGGAAGAACAGGTCGTCGATCACGCAAACGATGCGGGTAGGAGCGTCGGCCGCGACGTGCGCGGGCACCGGCTCAACGTCCGGTTGCGGAGGATGGAAGCGCTGCTGCTGGTAACCGCCGCGGAAGCGCTGCCCGCCGCCGCCGCCGCCATATCCAGCACCGCTGGTGCCGGTGTTTTGGCGGTAGCTGTGGTCCATGGGACCGGTGAAGACCTGCCCGCTGCCCCGAGAATTGCGGCCGGGACCTCCCGGGCGCCCGGGTTGGCCGGGCCGTCCGCGCCGGCGCCTGCGATTGCGCCCCGGGCGGGGATGGTTCGATTCGTTTTGCATCATGGCTCTTTTCGGATGGTGCTCTGCATTCGCGCCGGCAAGACCTAAAGGTTGATTCTCCGGCTGGGTTACTTGGTTGCTTCGCATCCTTCGTTCGCGTCCCTGACGAAAACCGGCCGTCTCTGGGGGAGACCTTTTTTCGCCTGCGGTGTTCCGGGGATGGGTATCTTCCGAAACTGTTAGTCAGCGCTTGCTGCTACGAGAAAGCTTGCACGGGAACGTGCTCACCGCGAGGACAATCAAATGGTACCCCTCGGCCCTGTCCGGCGCAAGTGGAAAAACACGGGCGCTGTGGATGCCACGGCCGCAAACCCCTGGCTCACCGTCGGGAAAAAACTAAGGGCGTCCGTCACAGCGGACGCCCTTCAGGGAACAACGCCAAGCGTGCCCTGCGAGTTCCACTTGGAAAGAGGAACTCAATGGCGCCCAGGAATCATGCAATTCGTGGGCCGAAAAGACACCTGCTGCATAGGCTGGACTTAGTGCCCTGGCTGCCTCCCACCCGTTCCCTCCCCTACGAATTTGGGGAGGCCGGCGCCGCTGCGGTACAGGATTCCATAGCGGGGGCATGGTCGGATGGCCCATGCCCTCGCCAGTTCCGGAATACTACTTCTGCGCCATCTGCGCGAAGAACGCTTCCTGCCGCTTGGCCATTTCGTCCATGGGGACATCTTCGACATGTGTAGCTACGGACCACTCGTGCCCGAACGGATCTTTCAGCTTCCCATAACGGTCGCCCCAGAACTGGTCGGCCGGCGGCATGGTCGGCGTAGCGCCAGCGTCCACGGCCTGCTGGTAGGTGGCATCCACATCGGGCACGTAAAGGAAGATGCCCACCGGAGTGCCGTTCAGGGTCTGGGGTGAGCGCACGCCCCACTCCTGGTTCTCGTCGGCGATCATGATGAAAGAATCGCCAATCTTGATTTCGGCGTGCGCGAGCTTGCCGTCAGGCAGGGGCATGCGCATGATCTCCTGTGCCCCGAAGGCCTTCTTGTAAAAGTCGATGGCCTTGGCGGCATCGCGGATGATGAGATACGGCGTCACCGTGCGGTAGCCCTCGGGAATGTAATTGGTTTTGGCTGGCATGATTCTGGTTTCCTCCTGGGTAGTTTGAGAATTGCTTCCTGCTTGCTTGGATGCCTGCGGCGTGAAGTTCGATTCGCGCCGCCGCCGAAGCATTCTAACCGCTCCACCACCCGGCGGGTTACGGCCGCGTTAATTTTCCAGGGACGAAGCGAAGGGCTCCACCCTGGCACAGCCCGCTGCTTCCTACTACAATGTGAGGGTTGTCCTGCCGGGGGCGGTTAGCTCAGTTGGTTAGAGCGCGTGCTTCACACGCACGAGGCCGCAGGTTCGAGTCCTGCACTGCCCACCATCCTTCCTATTGAATCATTGAGTCATCGGGTCATTGAATCATTGAAAAACCAGCGCCATTGCTGAGAATTGTCCTATCCTTTAGGAAGTGGCTTCCGACTCCCAGAAGCGTGCTGCGCAAGCCAGCTCACTAGCGGGAAAGGGTCTCGCGCCGCCGCAACTTTTTGACGGCAACCGGGTTAGTGACGATGTGGGCACGATTGCGCTCAACCGGGGCATGATTCCGGAGGCGGCCGGCGGGCGTGCGAACGCCGAGGACGCGGGCGACGGCTTTCTGGGAACCTCGCTCGACCTGCTGTCGGACGCCGAGGTCATGTTGCGCGTGAAGGCAGGTGACGACTCCGCCTTCGACCATCTGGTCGGGAAGTTCCGCCGGCCGCTGGTGGGCTTCATGTACCGCCTGACGCGCAACCGGTCGGTGGCCGAGGAATTGGCTCAGGAAGTGTTCCTGCGGGTGTATCGCTCGCGGCACAAATATAGGGCCGAGGCCAGATTCACGACGTGGCTGTACCGCATTGCCACCAACCTGGCAGTGAACCATGCGCGCGATACGCGGGTGGAGCGCACCCGGGGTTCGAGTCTGGATGAGCCCCAACCCGAGACCGGCGCAACCGTGGATGTAACCGACGCGGCGCCCACGGCGGAAGAGCGGCTGTTGCGCAGCGAGCGCATGGAGGCAATCCGCAGCCACGTGGACGCGCTGCCCGAACGGCAGCGCATGGCCGTGGTGCTGCATAAATACCAGGGCATGGATTACCGGGAAATCGCCCAGGTGCTGGAACTGAGCGAGTCGGCGACCAAGTCGCTGCTGTTTCGCGCTTACGAAACGCTGCGCGACAAGCTGAAGGATTTTGTTTAGATGTTTAGAGGTGGTCTCAACAATCGCTTTCGGAGGGGCACGGCTTCAGCCGTGCCGGTCGAGACCGCGTGAACTGGGGCTTTAGCCCCTGAGGTGGTTATGAACTGCAAACAGATGAAGGACAACCTGCTCGACCTGGCGCAGTCGCCGGTAGCCGCGCCGTCCGAGGCTCAAGAACATCTGCGCACCTGCCCAGCCTGCGCCGCGGAGATGGAATCGCTGCGCCGCACCATGTCGGTGCTCGATGAGTGGAAGGCGCCGGAACCGTCGCCCTATTTCGACTCGCGTCTGCGGGCGCGTCTGCACGGTGAGGCGACGAAGGGGCCGGGCCTGGTCGAATTTCTGCGCCGGCCCGCGCTGGCTGCGGCCTTCACGCTGCTGTTCGTAGCCGGACTGTTCCTGTTCCAGGGCGGCGATGTGTCGCAGCCGCCGGAAAAGGGGGGGCCGAAACCACCGACCACCATCGCCTCCTCGGGCGCAGTTTCGGATTTGCAGACGCTGGACAGCAACTACGATCTCTATGCTGACTTTGAACTGCTGGATGAGCTGGATACCAACGGCGCACAGGTGAACCCGTAGGAGGAGTGGTTTGGGAAGAACAGTCTTTCGGAGGGGCACGGTTTCCAACCGTGCCGTTCCAGACCGAATGAAACCTGGGCTTTAGCCCCTGAGGTAAGTTAGACAACCGTGAGCACTCGCAACACCATCATTGCGCTCGTCATCGTCGCGGCACTCGCGCTGCCGGCTCTGGCGTTGCGCGCTAGTCAGGATGGCGGACAGCCTCCGCCCAAGCGGACCGGAGAGCAGAAGAAATTCAGCGAGACCGAATCCGGCCGGAAGAGCGGCCGGAACAAGCGCGGCCGCAAGGGGTGGCATCGCGGGCCGGGCCGTCACGGCGGTGACTGGCTGCGCAAGATGCACAACCTGCCTCCGGATCAGCAGGAGAGCGCGCTGCAGAACGATCCCGAGTTTCAGCGGCTGTCGCCTGAGGAACAGGCGCGACTCCGGCAGCGGTTGCACAAGTTCAACAGCCTTCCGCGGGAACAGCGGCAGCGCATGCTGGACCGCTGGGAGCGCTTCGAGCACCTCACGCCCGAGCAGCAGGCACGCATGCGCGGATTCCACCAGCGCATGCGCCACATGCCCGAGGAGCGCCGCCGCATGATGTACCGCGCCCTCCATCACCTTCGCGATATGCCCACCGACCAACGGGAGCGCGTGCTCGCCTCTGAACGCTTCCGCAACACGTTCTCCAGCGAAGAGCGCGACCTGCTGCGCGGCATGGCCGAAATCGGCCCGCCTCCCGACGGCGGACCCGAAGCGCCTCCAGCCGACACGCCTCCACCGGAGTAAAACCGGAATCCGCGTTTATCCGTGTGCATCCGCGATAAGCAGGCTTTCCCTGACGCCTTACCGCTGATAGCCGATGGCCCCTAGCGGAACAGGTTCTTCATCACAAAGAGAACATTAGCCGGGCGCTCGGCCAGCCGGCGCATGAAGTTGAGCCGCTTTGCGGGCGTGACTGAGGTGAGCGGAGCGAGCCGAACGGGAGCCCGCAGGCGAAATCCTGAGTCCGCCGCGGCGGACGAAGGATCTCTCAGCGAAGGAGATTCTTGAGCACAAAGAAGGCATTCGCGGGTCTCTCGGCAAGCCTTCGCATGAAGTAGGGATACCACTCCGTGCCGAAGGGAATATAGACGCGCATGCGCCAGCCGTCGCGCACCAGTTGCTGTTGCAGATCGCGGCGGATGCCGTAGAGCATCTGGAACTCGAAGGCATCGGCGGATATTTTCTCCGCGCGAGCGAATTCGGTGGTGGCGGCAATCATCTGTTCATCGTGCGTGGCGATGCCGTGATAGACACCGCTCTTCAGCAGTATCTTCATCAGCTTGACGTAGTTGGCATCCGAGTCGGCTTTCTTCGGGAAAGCGATCTCCGCCGGCTCCTGGTAGGCGCCCTTGCACAGCCGGATGCGGATGTGCTGGGCAAGCAGCGCCTCCACGTCCTTTTGGCTGCGGTAGAGATACGACTGGATGACGGCGCCGATTACGCCCGCGTTGCCCGGCTGGGCGTGGACCCGGTGGACGAACTCGAGCGTGCGCTCGGTGTAGGGCGAACCTTCCATGTCCACGCGCACGAAGTTACCGATGCGCACGGCGTGCTCCACCAGACTGCAAACCAGTTGATGGGCCAGAGATTCGTCCACGTCCAGGCCCATGTGCGTGAGCTTCAGGCTGACGTTGGCGTTGAGCTTGCGCGCGGCGATCTGGTCGAGCATCTCGCGGTAAAGTGCGGCGCTGTGCCGGGCTTCTTCGGGATTGGTGACGTTCTCGCCCAGGTTGTCCACGCTCACCGACATGCCCAGGTCGTTGACGGCGCGCGTGGCGGCCAGCGCTTCTTCGACGGACTCGCCGGCCACGAAGCGATGCGACAGGCGCTGCCCCACCGCCGAGCGCTCAGCGAAGGCGCGCAGCCGCCGGCTTTCGGACAGCCAGATGAAAAACGCCCTCACGCGGCCTCCCCGCCAAGAGCGGGAGATGGTGAAGGACTCGGCGTCGGATGCGGTTTCATTTCCGGCCGAATGTTTTTATCACACCCGGAGGTTGTGGGCGTGTGGGCAGCGCTAGTGCGGCTGACCCAGCACCCGTATTACTTCCGGCGCTTCTGCCAGGTGCGGCATATGGGTATTGAAGATATGGATCCACGCGCTGCCGGTGCGTAGTGTTGTCACCGCCTTGAGCACCCCGAAATAGGCGAACTGCATCGCCCAGGCCAGGGAAACCGCTGCCTCGGTCGGACTGCTCCAAGCGAAATAGAACTCGCCCGAGTGATAGATGCCGTACACCAGCCCGGCCAGCACAGATCCGCTGACCCAGGACTTGGTAAGGATCGCGAGCCGCGGAGCTAGCAGGCTTTGCGTAAGGATCATCACCGGCAGAAAGGTCCCCAGGCTGAATATCAGCAGTGCAAGGCCGTGTCCTCGAAGCGGCAAGCGGAAGAAATCCGGCCCGACGAACGCGCTGAGGCTCAGTACAGCGGTGATGAGTGCGTACGGAATCCATTTCTTCGGTTCGGGGAAGCCGAGCAGCAAGCTGTGCAGGGAGTAGCGCCGTACTCCGACGAAGAACAAGAGTGGCCCTACAACTCCTGCCGCAAAGAAGTAGCCGGCCCAGAGCCGCAGCGAGGCTGGTGTTTGCAGGCTCCAGACATGAATAGTCCCGGGGTTCAACCCTACCGAGGCCACGTGCGTATGCAGGCCCAAATACGCACCCGCAGCTATCACCGCCAGCAGATAGACGAACACGCCGATCGCTTCGGCTCCCGGTGCGCGGATCCCGAGGTCGCTGCGGTGATCCACGGGCATGCGCTTGCGGGTCATGGCGATCAGCACCAGCACCGTCGCGCCGGTGAACAACTCGCCGAACAGGAAACGGAGACGGTCCGGAGGCGCAAAAGGCAGACTGCGGCCCGCATCGCTCAGGATGACGACCCAGGAAATAATCCATACCGAGGTGAAGCCCAACAGATAGCGATTCATCGCACGGTGCCCCGTTTCTTTCGTTGCGCTGGATGGCTCTTCCGGGAACGGTCTTCCAGCCGGTTCAGGAGCCGCAGAGTTTCCTCGCACCAGTCGAGGAAGGCGCGGCTGCGGTGACGCCCGAAGTTGAGCGTGATCAGCCACCACGGCAAGTCGGGATGGCGTGCGTATTTGGATCGCAGGCCGCGCTCGATCTCGGTGTAGCGGCCGAGCAGGTGCAGATGTTCTGAACGGAAGGCCTCGATCTGGCGACGGCTGGCCTCCACCGGGACCCGCCCGCCGAAAAACATCCGCAACACCAGTTCGCTGCGCGGCGGTTCGAAGCGGGCCGGAAGCGCCAGCCAGCGCTCCAGTTCTCTCCGGCCCGCAGCAGTCAACGAATAGACCTGACGGTCGGGGCGTCCGCGTCCCGATTCGCGGCGGCGCGTGGCCAGGCGCTCGGCCTCCAGGCGACGCAGCGTGGGATAGATCTGGCCATAGCTCTCGCTCCAGAAGTGGGCGATGATCTGCTCCATCAGCTTCTTCAGGTCGTAGCCGGACTGCGGCCCCAGGCCCAGCAGGCCCAGCAGGGCGAAGCGGGTGGTGTTGGTCGCGCTTCGTGTCATCTATCTATTAGATAGATATCTGGCAGGGATAGTCAAGACCTGTGAAGCTCCCACTGGATTCGCTCTTTGCCCCTGTGGTAGCGTTTGCCCGGCCGCCTACGAGGGGCGTGGATGAAGAAAATGCTGATGGTGCTTGCCGTCGTGGCGCTCGTGCTCCTCGGCCTGGGGCTGTGGCTCACTCAACCAGTATTTGTGACTGCCGGAAGCCAGACCGCACCCGCGGCCCTGCCCGGACGGCTGCGCGCGCACGTAGAAACGCTGGCCGGTCTGGCACCGCGCGACATCGATCATCCGGGCAACCTCGACCGCGCCGCGGAATACATCCGCGACGAATTTCGCAAGGCGGGCGGTGAAGTTGCCGGACAGGCTTTTGTAGTGGACGGTCACGAGTATCGCAACGTGATCGCGCGTTTCGGCCCGGCTAGCGGAGAGAGGTTGATCGTGGGCGCACACTACGACGCCTTCGATCGGTTTCCGGGCGCCGACGACAACGCCAGCGGCGTCGCTGGGCTCATTGAACTGGCCTACCTGCTGGGTCGGGCACAGTTGCCCATGCGCGTCGAACTGGTGGCCTACACGCTCGAGGAGCCGCCCGCGTTTCGCAGCGTGCAGATGGGCAGCGCCCTGCACGCATCCGAACTGGCTGCCGGTGACGTACGAGTCCGTGCCATGATTGGTCTGGAGATGATTGGCTTTTTCTCCGATGCCCCAGGCAGCCAAGAGTATCCCCTTTCCGCGCTTGGTTTGCTGTATCCAAACGAAGGCAACTTCATTTCCGTTGTGGGCAACTTCATCGATGCTTCCTTAGTGCGCCGCGTGAAGAGAGCGATGACGTCGGCAAATGATCTTTCGGTGCGTTCCATCAACGCACCCCGCTTCGTGCCGGGAGTCGACTTCTCCGACCACCTCAACTACTGGGACAACGGCTATCGCGCGGTGATGATTTCTGACACCGCTTTCTACCGCAACTCGCATTACCACCAGCCAACCGACACACCCGAGAAGCTGGACTATGAACGAATGGCCAAGGTGGTGCAGCAGCTCTTTGCCGCGGTAATGGACTTGGCGCAGTAGTGTCCGCAGAGCAGGCGGGGTCGCTCCAGGGCCGCGAGGCTTGGGGGGCGTTAGCTTAGCGCAAGGGCGGGGCCGCGGCCAAGGACATCAGTGGCCTTCGGCCTCGAGCAGTTTCTCGACTTCCATGGCGGCCATGCAGCCGGTGCCGGCGGCCGTGACCGCCTGGCGGTAGCGCCGGTCCTGCACGTCGCCGCAGGCGAACACGCCCGCCACGTTGGTGAAAACGTAGTCGCGTGTCTTCAGATAGCCTTCCTCGTCCATGTCGAGCTGGCCTGCGAACATTTTGGCGTTGGGAATGTGGCCGATGCCCAGGAACACGGCGGACGTGGGATGGTCCCACACCTTGCCCGACTTCACGTTGCGCAGTTTGACGCCGGTGACTTCTTTTTTCGAAATGTCGTAGACGTCCTCCACCACGGTGTCGGTCATAAACTTGATCTTGCTGTGGGCGCGGGCACGATCGAGCATGATTTTGGAAGCGCGGAACTCGTCGCGGCGGTGAATCAGATCGACACCGGTGGCGAAGCGAGTGAGAAACAGCGCTTCTTCCATGGCGGAGTCGCCGCCGCCGATAACCACCACGGGTTTGCCGCTGAAGAAGAAACCGTCGCAGGTGGCGCACGACGACACGCCGTGCCCGATGAGCGCCTGCTCGTTGGGCAGTCCCAGCCAGCGCGCCGATGCGCCGCTGGCGATGATGAGCGTCTTGGTGAGCAGGGTTTCGCGGCCCAGGTTGAGCGAGAACGGCCGCTGGCTGAGGTCGGCCGAGACCAGATGCGCGGTGCGGTACTCGGCTCCGAAGCGCGCGGCCTGCTTCTTCATGTTCTCGATGAGTTCCGGCCCCTGGATGCCTTCGGGGAAACCGGGAAAGTTTTCTACCAGCGTGGTGAGCGAGAGCTGCCCGCCCGGCTCATGGCCTTCGAGGACCAGCGGCTTCAGGTTGGCGCGAGCAGCGTAGAGCGCGGCGGTGTGTCCGGCGCATCCCGAGCCTATGACGACAGTATTGCGAGCGGAGTCTTGCATAGGGGTCACTATCTTATTCGATGAACACTGGCGGTGTTTGATTCATCCCGCCTCGCGGGATCAATTGGGACGATCGGCAGGCGCCTGGGGAACCGTAGCCTCGGGCTTGCGCGACTCAGCAGCCTTCTTGCCGGCCCCGGCCTTAGGCAGAGCGCCCAGTCGGGCCAGGTCTCCCGGGACCGTGGTCTTCACTTTGAGCGCCGCCCGATAGGCGGCCATGATCTCCGACGCGCCGCGGAACAGCGGCTCGTAGGCAGACTGGTCCGCGTGGGAACAGCGCCGCAGGGCCACGGAACTCTTGCCGAAACGTTCCACTTTCAGGTGCTCGACGGGTGTGTTCTGAGCCAGGGTGGAGGCGATATCGGCGGCGGCGGAAACGCTGTCGTCCATGGTCACCAGCAGCAGGTCTGCGGGATCGCGCACGCGGAACACCAGGGTCTCCACAATGCCGTTCTCGTCCACGCTCACCGAGTACTGCACGCTGCTGAAAAAACCCCCGGGAAACTCGCGGCGGATGCGCACCCAGTGTGCCACCGGCACTTCGGGCATGGTGGAGCGCCCGCGCGAGATCTCGAAATCGCTGCTGAAGCGCGCCTGGCGTGGAATGCGCGCCAGCGCGTCAGCCATGGCCTGCTTTTCGGCGTCGGTGGGCGTGCAGACGTTCAGGTAATTGATCTTAATAGGCGTCCCGCTGGATGTTTTTGTGGGCTGCTGGTTCTGGGATGACACCGACGCAGGAAGAATCAGGAACAGCAGAAGGAAGCTGACATTTGTCCAGCGCACGAAGCCATTTTAGACCAGTTTCGAGTTTCCAGTTTCGAGTTTCGAGTAGCGGGAGTACTTCCGAGGATTCACCCGCCCGGCCGGAACCAGCCGGGCTACAATCCCGGCATGGCCAACCTGACCCTTGTCTATGGAATGCGCCTGCTCCCTTCCGAGGAAATCGCGGGCGTGAGCGATGCTCCCATCCAACTCAAGAACGGACACGCCGCCCGCGTCACCATGCACATCCTGGAAGGCAGCAAGGAAGAAATCGAGAAGCAACTGCGGGCGAGCATCGAGGCGTTCTTCGATTTCTATCCGGAAATCTAGCTCCCTAGGTTTAGCTTTCTAGCTTTAGCTCTTAGCTCTTAGCCCCTTCGCTCTCGTCGTACTGTCCCGCCTCGTTGCCGGCAGTTCCACCTCGAACACTGTGCCGCCGCCTTTGCGCGGCTGGGCGCGAACGCTGCCTTTGTGGTGGGAAACGATCTGGGAGACGATCCATAGTCCCAGCCCGGTTCCCCGCTCTCCCTTACCGGTCACAAAGGGCTGAAACATTTTGGACTTCACTTCCTCTGGAATCCCCACTCCGGTGTCGGCGACGCGGAGCCGGACGCGTTGCCCTCCCGCCGCACGGGTTTCAACGCGCAACTTGCCGCCGCCGAGCATAGCGTCGGCCGCATTGACGACAAGGTTGGACACCACCATTCGTAACTGAGTTGGCGAGACGGCGGTGCGCGGCACCTTGCCGAGCGCCGTCGTAACCTGGATCTTGCCGGCGCGCGAACGCGGCTGGAGCGTACGCAAGGTCTGAGTGACGACGGCGTTGAAGTCCGCGGTCGCGGCCGAATGCGGGCTGCGGTAGAGGCCCAGAATCTCCCGCACCAGCCGGGTGAGCCGCGCGGCCTCGGTGCGCAGCAGGTCGTAAGCGGGCGAGGCGCCAGGCTGCACACGCCCGTCGAGCAGATGCAAACAGTTCTGCATGGTGTCGAGGGAGTTGTTGACTTCGTGGGCCATGGCCGCCGCCAGGCGCCCGGAGGCGGCCCAGGGGTCCGGGCCCGAGTGACGGACACCCGCGAGCCTGCGCTCGCTCGCCCGGACGTGCGTGGCCCGGCCCACGCGGGTAGCAGGGGTGCGCGTTTCCTTGCTCGGCTTCATGGCGCCCTCATTCTAGCGGCCGAAAACGGGAGACTATAATCTATTGTTCAAGCGGAAGGAGGCACGCCAACCTGCCCGACTGGCGACGCAGACTCGGAGCCTACGTGCGGCAAAACCGCATGGTGCGCGCCGTGCTCTATCTGGCGGCGATCACCGCCGTGGTCTGGATCCTGTATGCCGCCGGGGCCATCCGCGAAATCCCCGCCTGGGCGAACCTGGTCGAATTCGTTCTGTTTGTCCTGGTCAGCGCGCTGGCACTGCGCTGGTTCCGGCGCGTGGTTCTATGGCGTCTGCGCAACCGCCTGTTGGTCACCTACATGTTTATCGGGGGCGTCCCGGTGCTGGTGGTGATCGCCATGGCGTTGATCACCGCCTATATCTTCGGCGGGCAATTCGCCACCTTCCTGGTCACTTCCGACCTGCAGGCAGAGGTGAAAAGCCTGGAGGCGTCGAACCAGACCATTGCCCTGGAGCTGGCCGCCAATCTGCGCCGGGGAGCCGCGTCGTCGAAGGATGGCATCCCAGCCCTCACAGAAATGGCTCACGCTCCGGAGCAAACCACCAAGCGGGAAGTGGTTGCCTGGTTCCGGGGCCAGCCCATGGTGCTGCGGGCTCCCGATCAGGCATCGCAGCTGGCGCCTCCCGCCTGGCTTGACCAGCACTTCAGCGGCGTGGTCCGCGAGGGCGACCGGCTGTTTCTGCGAGCGCTGAGCGCGTCGCAGGTGGGCAACGAAACGGTGACCGTGATTTCCAGCACTCCGTTGGACAGCGACCTGATCAGTCGCGTCGCGGGTGGCACGGGCGAGATCACGTTCTACCTAAGCCGCGGAAACCTGAATCTGCGGTTGACCCCGGGCAATGTCGAGGTCAGCGAGCAGGCGCCGCAACGGGGCCTGGTGGTGGTGGAGCCCAGTTCCCAGGATCAGCCGAGCCCCCGCCAGCCCGCCACCGCACAGCAAAGCTATGTGGCAATCTCGGGGGGACGGGCGCCGGTTCCCGTGAACCTCTGGGACCGCGACGTCTCGTTCGCAGCCATATTCCCGGTGACCACTTGGGACAAAGGGGAACCCTCAGGTGTGCCCTTCGCCGTGCGCACCAGTCCTTCCCTGCTCTACGGACGGTTGTTCGCCAGCCTGGGCGAGTTCGCCACCATCGCCCTGGTGATCCTGGGCGTGTTCGCGGTTCTGTTCGTCATCATTGACCTGGTGGCACTGGTGGTGGGCATCGGGCTCACGCGCACCATCACGCGTTCGGTGGCCAATCTCTACGAAGCCACGCAGGCCATTGATCGCGGCGACCTGCGACACCGCATTGAGGTGCGCTCGCACGACCAGCTTGCCGAACTGGAAACTTCCTTCAACACCATGACCGGCTCGCTGGAACGCCTGATCAAGGAGCAAAAGGAAAAGGAGCGGCTGCAGAGCGAGCTGGCCATCGCCCAGGAAGTGCAGTCGCAACTCTTTCCCCGGGAGTTCGCGCAGCTTTCCTCGCTGGAAGTGCACGGCGTGTGCCGGCCGGCGCGCATCGTCAGCGGCGATTACTTCGACTTCCTGAAGCTGGGGCCGGGACGGCTGGGCATTGCGCTGGGCGACATCAGCGGCAAGGGGATCTCAGCCGCACTCTTAATGGCCACGGTGCACTCGGCGGTGCGTGCCTACGAGTTCGGACTGGTCTCGGAAGAGGCGCCGGCGGTGGTCAGCGCATACGCTCCCGGCATCCTGGCGCGCGCGCAGGTTTCCGGCGCAATCGCGGTGGCTGCGTCCAACGGGGCGCTTTCCCCTGCGGGCATGCTGGCGTTGCTCAACCGGCATCTGTATCGCAGCACTTCGTCGGAAAAATACGCCACGCTGTTTCTGAGCGTGTACGACGAGGAGTCGCGCACGCTGACCTACGGCAACGCCGGGCACCTGCCGCCCATGGTGCTGGGCGCCGATGGCTCGGTGCAGCGTTTGGATACCGACGGGCTGGTGATCGGACTGTTCGAGAACGCCCGCTACCAAGACCGCAGCATCGAACTGCGGCCGGGAGACATCTTCGCCGCCTTTAGCGACGGCATCATCGAGCCCGAAAATGAGTTCGGCGAATTCGGGGAAGCGCGGCTGATGGAGATCCTGCGCGATAACCGCGAGCTTCCCCTGCCTTCCATCGCCGAAGCCGTGACCGAGGCCGTGCGCGACTGGATCGGCGCCGCCGAGCAGCCCGACGATGTGACCCTAGTGCTGGCCCGGGCGCGCTGAGCCTCGAGCTGGACTATGGAACAAAGGAGGCGCTGCGGTACAACCGCAGGGCCGTTCGTTGCCTCAAAATTAGGAGTACGATTGCGGCCTGCAGTTCTTTTCTATTGAAGTCTATTGAAGCCTTGTGAAGATGGAGGACCTTATGAATCGGCTCATTGCAATCGTGTTGCCTGTGTTTCTGCTGTCGCTCCCCGCCGCGGCGGGAGACAAGGAAGAAGCGCGTCTGGAAGAGGCTGGGCAGGTGATGAAAGAGATACTCAACATTCCTGACAACATCCCGCAGGACCTGCTGGACAAAGCGGAATGCATCATCGTGCTGCCTTCGGTAAAGAAGCTCGCCATCGGTATCGGCGGCAGCTACGGACGCGGCGCTATGATCTGCCGCGGAGGCGAGAACTTCACCGGTGCGTGGGGCGCTCCCGCCATGTTCGCCCTGGAAGGCGGCAACATCGGCATCCAATTGGGCGGCCAGGCCACCGACTTCGTGCTGCTGATCATGAACGTGAAGGGCGCCAAGTCGGTGATGGGCAGCAAGGTGAAGCTGGGCGCCGACGCGGCCGCCGCCGCCGGCCCTAAGGGACGCACCGCGACCGCGGCCACTGATGTGGTCATGAAGGCGGAGATCCTCTCCTACTCGCGTTCCCGGGGATTGTTCGCGGGAATCTCACTCGAAGGCTCTACGCTGCGTTCAGACGGCGGCGCCAATAAGAACCTGTACGGCCGCAAGGTGAGTGCGAAGGAGATCCTGCTGCAGGGCGCCGTGGGCGCGCCAGCGGCGGCACGCACGTTGATTTCCGTGCTCAACAGCAAGACACCCAAGAACCTTTCCGAACCGAAGTCGCTGCAGTAGGGCAACAGGATCATTCCGAGCAGGACCGAGGGAGTCCGCCTCAGCGGACGACTGAGGTCGAGTCGAGGAAGCCCTATACTCGAGATGCCTTTCAGGAACTGCCGAAGGGGCCTGCCGCGAGCGGCGGCATTTCCCGAAGGGTCTTCTTAGGAGTAGAGGTTCCTCGACTCGCGCTCCTCTCCCCTTCGCTCGCTGACGCGGGCTCACGAGTGAGTCGTACTCCCTCGGAATGAAAGAGCAGACTTGCTTTTTCGGTGCGCAACTCAACTAGAATTGCCTCCTGCCGGTTCCGGGCAGCGCCCTCGCGCGCAAGGAGGATGCTCATGGCTGCGTTCAGGAAGCTGGTCAGTCTGGTGATCGGGTCGGCGCTGCTGTGGGCACTGGCAGGATGCAGCGGCTCCGGTGGCCACAGCGCCGAGGAAAAGTACTACTTCGTTTCCGCCAACATCAAGATCCCCTACTGGCAGGCGGCGGGCGCGGGCTTCGACCGCGCTGCGTCGCAGCTCAGAGTCAAGGCCGAGTTCGTCGGCCCCGACCGCTATGAACCAAAAGGACAGCAGGAGGAGCTGCGCCGCATCATCGCGCAGAAGCCTACGGGCATCCTGATTTCCGCCGCTGATCCCGCGCTGCTCGCGCCCGAGAT
>JBOGLL010000069.1:0-12125 GCA_050746065.1 Terriglobales bacterium
GAACACAACCGAGGCCATGAAGAATTTCCGCATGGTCATGGCCCATGACGAGGAGCAGTTCCTCCCAGCCCTGGAGCTTTGTTGGCGCGTGCTGCCGGATGCCGGACGCTTGCTGGACGAAGCTATACCGGCCCGCGCTGACTCCTACCTCGATTTTCTTCGTTTTCTGATGGAGCGCGACCAGCCCCAAGGCACGGACGTCGTCTGGGACCGCTTGCTGGGCCTGAAGCAATCGTTTGCCATCGAGCGCGTGTTCCCGTACTTCAACTATCTCAGCAAGCGGGGCGAGGGAGGACGGCTTCTGCATGCCTGGCGGGACCTGGCCGAGGTGGAACCCACGCTGCGCGATTATCAGCCCGGCGAAAACCGAATCGTCAATGGTGGATTCGAGCTACCGGTGCTGGGCGGCGGACTGGACTGGCGCTACCAGAACCTTCCCGATGTGATGGTTACCATCGACTCTACCGACTTCCATGACGGGCAGAAATCCCTCTCTATCGCCTTTGATCACGCCGCTGTATCCGACGTGGGCATCGTGCAGTACATCCCCGCCGAGCCCAACACCCGCTATGAGTTCGTGGCATACGCCCGCGTGGAGGACTTGGAGAGCGAGAGCGGGCCTAGGTTCAAGGTGGCCGACGTTCACTCGGGAACCACCTTGCTAGTGACCGAGGACCTGCTAGGGACCAGCCCCTGGAAAGAGTTTCGACAGTCGTTTACCACCGGACCGGAAACCCGGCTTCTGGGTCTGCGCGTGGTCCGCAGCCGCGGGACTTCGATTATCCGTGGCAAGTTACTGATTGACGATATACGCATAGCACGCTGAGCAGGTTGCGATGGCTACCGTGGCTGTTTCGACCGGCCGTTCCCGTGCGCGCTCTCGTTCGGAGCCCGCTCGCATGCCGACTTTGACCCGTGCCTTGGGCTTTGGCCTGATCGGCCTGCTGATCTTTGGGCCCCTGGCTTTTGGGGCCGTGGAGTCGTGGTCTATCTTCGCGCTGGAGGCTGGCGCAATCGTGTTGTTCCTGCTCTGGGCGGCGCGCCAGTGGACGGAACGCGAAGTCGTGCTGGAAACTTCCCCGCTCTTTGGTCCCCTCCTTGCGGTGGCTGCGATCTGGTTCATTCAGCTGGGCATCGGACGATCGGCCTACCCGTACGAAACCCTGCAAGAGGGCTTCCTCTACGGGTGTTACGCCCTGCTGGTCTTCCTCTCCGCCCAATACTTTCGTGGCGAGAAGCGTTTGAAGCGGTTGGCCGTGGCCCTCAGTGTCTTTGGCTTCCTGTTTGCCCTCTTTGCCGTCATCCAGGACTTCACCGGCAACGACAAGATTTACTGGCTGCGCCAGCCTCGATCCACCGCTTGGATCTACGGCTCCTACGTGAATCACAACCACTATGCTGGACTGATCGAACTATTGATACCCTTTCCCCTCATCCTGTGCATGAGCCGCTGGTTTCGCGACAGCCGCCGCTTGTTGTTTGGCTTCGCAGCCGTGGTAATGGGCGCCAGCATCTTCATGTCCCTCTCGCGCGGAGGGATGGTGGCCTTCTTGGTGCAGCTTCTGTTCCTGGCAGCGTGTGTCGCCTTCCGCAAGCAGAAAGCGTTGGTGGCAATCCTCTTCGGGATCGTGCTGGTGATTGGAGGGTTGCTGTTCTGGCTCGGGCAGCAGAGCGCCCTGGGGCGGCTGGAGTCGCTGCGCGATCCCATGAGCCGGGGTGTGGGCGCGAGCCGGATCCGGGTTGCCCAAGACTGCCTGCGCATGTGGCGCGACCGTCCTCTTCTGGGATGGGGGCTCGGCACTTTCGTGACCGTCTTTCCCGCCTACCGGAGTTCTCCCGGTTCAACCGTGATGAATGCAGCGCACAACGACTACCTGGAGTTCCTGGTGGAAACCGGAGCCCTCGGGCTGGTCGCGTTGCTGTGGTTTCTTTACCGGGTCTATGCTCGGGGTCTGGCCAGCGCCAGACTTTGGAACAAGGGCGTGTCCGACGCCATTCGTTTTGCGGCCCTGCTGGGCTGTACCGGAATCCTGACGCACGGTCTTGTGGATTTCAATCTGCATATCCCCGCGAATGCTGCGATATTTTTCGTGCTGGCTGGGATTGCGGCCAGCAAGCCCAGGAATGGGAACTCGGCAGGAGAAGCTCTGGAGACTTCGGAGAGGCAGGGTTCTTGGGGTGGAATACTTAAATCCGTGGTACTGGGACGATAGCTTGGAGAAAACGACCACAATGCGCGTGGACGAGGAATCAGCCAGGGAGTCGCGCCCCTACGTTGACCGCGCCCTGGGCGCGTTCGGCAGGATGACGGACCGCCTCCCTCGCGCGTTTTTCAGCCGTATGAACCAGATGGTCCTGGACGGCTTGGCGACGGTGATCGCCGTCTTCCTGGCTTTCCAGCTGCGATTCGATGGCGATTTGCCTGCCATCTACCAGCCCGTCATGTGGGCCTGGGTCCTGCTGCTGCCTGCTCTACGCTTGGCGCTGATCTACGCCTTAGGGGGCTACAACGCCATCTGGCGCTATTTCAGCTTGCACGACGCGGCGGTCCTGGTGGCCACGGTGGTGCCGTCGAGCCTGTGTTTGCTCGTGCTGCGCTTCGGCCTCCGCAAGCTCACCTGGCTGGCAAACGTTCCTGTGGGCGTGGTCGTGCTAGAGGCCATGTTGTTCATGGGATTGGCTATTGGGTTGCGCGCATTGCGGAGAATCACTTTCGAAGCTTCCCGAGGGTACGGCCCGCGGCGGCGCGCCGTCCTGGTTGGTACCGATGACACTCTAGCGGCCGCTCTGCGACACGTTGTGGGTTACACCGACATCGAGTGCGTGGGCTTGCTCGCGCCGGAGGCCAGACTGCGCGGCCTGCGGATTGGAGGCTTTTCGGTCATCGACGAACCCGAGGCTCTGGCACGCTTACTGGCCTCGCACGCCGTGGACCTGGTCTTACTTTCCGACGCCAGCCTCGACTGCATCTCGGCCACAGTGGCGACGGCCACCGAGTTTGGTGTTGACGTGCGTCTGCTGCCGTCAGCCACGAACGTGATCCACGGCCAAGTACGGGTTGCCGCCCAACCCAAGCCCGAACTGGCGGTAATGGACCGGGCGGCGGCCGTGGTTTCGCCGCATCCTGCCGTGCTTGAGGCCTTTCGTGACCGCGTCGTGCTGGTCACCGGCGCCGGTGGCTCCATCGGCTCCGAGCTAAGCCGCCAAGTGTCGCATCTGCCCACCCGGCAGGTGCTGCTGCTGGACCAAGACGAGAACTCGATTTTCGACATCTATCACGAGCTTCTGGCGGCGCGGCCCGAAGCCCGGCTGGTGCCGCTGGTGGGAAGCGTTCGCAACCAGGGGCGGCTGCTCAGCATTCTCCAGCGCCATCGCCCGCACATCGTGCTGCATGCGGCCGCGTACAAGCATGTGCCAGTGATGGAAAGCAACTGCTGTGAGGCCGTCCTGAACAATGTCTTCGGCACGCGCGAGCTCGCACTCTTGGCTGCCGCTCATGGCGTCGAAAGCTTCCTGATGATTTCCACCGACAAGAGCGTGCGGCCGGTCAGCGTCATGGGGGCGAGCAAGCGTTTGGCGGAACTTGTGGTCCAATCGCTTGCACACGCTGCCCATAATGGCGCTACCGGGGCGCGCTTTGCCTGTGTACGCTTCGGCAATGTGGTTGGCAGCCGGGGCAGCGTAGTGCCGATTTTCCTGCGCCAAATCGCTGCGGGCGGTCCCATCACCATCACCGACGAGCACATGACGCGTTACTTCATGACCATTCCCGAGGCCGTGCAACTGGTGCTCCAGGCCTCCACGCTGACCTCAGACTCCCTTGTCTATATGCTGGACATGGGGGATCCGGTGAAGATCACTCGGCTCGCCCAGAAGCTCATCGAGATGTCAGGGTTGCGCCCGGGAATCGACATTCAGATCCAGTTCATCGGCGTGCGGCCAGGAGAGAAGCTGGAGGAACAGTTGTGGACCGAAGGCGCAACCGTTACTCCCACCGGATTTCCCCGGGTGCTCGCGGTCCAGACCGGACCGGTGCCCCCAGAGTTTGGAGAAGCGCTGCGTCAGCTTGAAGAAGCCGCTCTAGCCGGCCAGGACGAACTAGTGGTTGAGCGGCTGCAGCGCTTCTCCATCGGGTTTACTCCCCAGCGTTCCAAGTCGCCTGCCGCCTAGCAAGCGCCGACTTTCATGCTTCCGGGTTCAACCTCGCCTCGAAACTGTCGCACTCGATCTGCCATAGGCTTCGCTCGCCAGCACAATGACAAACAGCAAAATGCTCATCTGGAACAGATTGCTGGGAACGACACCGGTCATCTCATAGATTCGCCATCCGATGCCCGTGCGGATGAGTAATCGATACGTGATTGCTGCCGCGGCGAATACCCATGCCAGCCTGTAACTCAGCACGATAATGCGGTGGTACCCATTCATTTCCCGCCTCCCCTGTGCCAGCCGCCTGTAATAACGAGGCGTTTGGCAGAAGGCAGTTTCTCACAGCTTGGCCCGTTCGGGACCATTCGACCCGGCTCGAGCCGAAGCCCGCGGTCTGCCGACGGAAGGCCTGATAGAATTCGACGCTTCCCTCCGATGTCAACGTTGCCTACCACGAAGTCGGCTCCGGCCGAACGCGACGCCTCGAAGGCGCGGATTCAGTCGCGTACTGCGCGCGGGGGGTGATCGGACTCGGATACGTCGGCCTTCCCCTAGCTCTGCTCTTCAGCGAAGAAAAGTTCCCCGTCACCGGGTTCGACATCGACCCCAGCAAGGTGGAGACGCTGAGCGGCGGTAAATCCTACATTACAGCCCCCAAAGTGGTGCGACAGCGTTACTACCCGCGTATTCAGTGGTGAGCTGTGGAGTTTCGGACGGCGGCTGGCGCCGATGCAGGACGTAACGGTGGATGAGCCGCACCATCTGACGGCCATCGCGCTACGCCGGCCGAGTTAGCTACCTCGAACAGGATTTCTTCTCAGGTTCGGCTGCAAGCCCTTCCGTACAGCGCTGCCATCCCATCGGCAACGCTCGGGCACAGGCAAGATGCGTTGCGGGAGACTGCGAATCAGTCGGACCGTCCAGCGCCCGCTCACAAACCGTTCGGATGCCCGACGCACTTCCGCAGCCGGATTCCCGGTTTCAGCGGCCAAGAAAGGAAGCGCTAGGATAGAATACGCGGTGTTGCGGCACGGATTTCGAGTCGAAGGTTGCACTCCAACGGTTGATCTTGTCCGCTAGACCTGTAACGATGCCTCTCCCCTGCCTCTTGGCGCCGCTCAGAGCCGCTTCGGTCATGAGGGGCCTGGCACAGCATCTGACGAGTGTGGTTCTGCACCGCCCCGCGCGGACATACCCGGAGGCCTGAGTTTGCCCGTGAAAATCGTCAGTGTGGTGGGCGCCCGCCCCAATTTCATGAAGATCGCCCCCCTGATCGAGGCACTGCGCGAAGTGGAGGGTGTGCGCCACTTTCTGGTTCATTCCGGCCAACACTACGACGACCAGATGTCCGCGGGTTTCTTTCGCGACCTGGGCCTGCCCCAGCCTGATACCAACCTCGGAGTTGCGTCCGGGACCCACGCCTGGCAAACAGCGGAGACAATGAAGCGGCTGGAGCCGGTGCTGCTCGAACAACGCCCGGACCTGGTAGTGGTTGTAGGGGACGTGAATACTACTCTGGCTGGCGCCCTCACCGCTTCCAAGCTCGGCCTCAGAATAGCCCATGTGGAGGCGGGCCTGCGGAGCTTCGATTTCAGCATGCCGGAGGAAATCAACCGCAAGCTCACGGACGCGGTTGCCGACTTCCTTTTCGCCAGCGAGGAAAGTGGGGTGACGAACCTCCGGCGGGAAGGTGTGCCGCAGGAACGCATTTTTCTAGTGGGCAATGTGATGATCGACACCCTGGTGCGGCTGCGCGCCCGGGCAGAACAGAGCAAGGTTCTGGATCGCCTGCTACTCAGGAGCGCTGGTCCGGCGCTGTCCTATGGCGCCCTGACCCTGCACCGGCCCTCGAATGTGGACTCTCCCGAAATCCTGGGCCGCATCCTTGCCGCCGTGGCGGAGATTTCCAAGTTGGCCCCGATCTACTTTCCCGCCCATCCTCGAACAAGAACTGAGATTGACCGCAACGGCTTCCGCCACTTCTTCCGCCCCGAACTGGAGCCGCAGGCGCAGTGCGGTCTGTTTTTGCTCGAGCCTCTGGGTTACCTCGACTTCCTCTGCCTGCTGAATCACGCCCGGTTGGTGTTGACCGACTCCGGAGGGATCCAGGAGGAAACCACAGTCCTGGGGGTCGCCTGCCTGACCCTGCGTGAGAATACGGAACGGCCGATTACCCTGTCGCAGGGCACAAATACCCTGGTGGGCTCCGATCCGGCAAGAATCGTCGGCGCCGCGCTCCGTGCCTTGAACGGTGATTTCCCGCATGGCTGCCTTCCGCCGCTTTGGGACGGCGGGGCCGCAGAGCGAATCGTGCAGATTCTACTGCAACGGCTACGGCCTACCTAGTTGCACCGCGAGCTGGGATGAATCGCTGCCCACCACTTACGGCCTTACTGCGAGTCCTGGCGGCTGCAGTGGGATGCACCGGATTGCTGGTGCACAGTGTTCTGGATTTCAACCTTCGCATTCCAGCAAAGGCTGCTGTGTTTGCCGTTCTTTGCGGTAGTCAGCACGCAGTCGCATCCCGCGAGGGGGAAGCGCCTGCGGAAATGCCATTGGCGGGCCCGCTCCAGACAACCTAGGGTTCCGCAGGTGATGAAGCAAGGGCCCTCTCGTTGTCCTGCTGTGCCTCCTCCTTTCGTAGTTCGTTCTCGCGCAGAAGCGTGAAGATCACGGGAGTAACAATCAGCACGTGCACCAGCGAACTGATCATTCCGCCAAGGACCGGGGCTGCGAGCGGCTTCATGACCTCGGCGCCGGTTTGTGTCGACAACATGATGGGCAGAAGACTGGCGACGACGGTCGCCACGGTCATCACCTTCGGGCGCAAACGCAGCAGCGCACCTTCGGTGACCGCTTCATACAGGGCTTCGCGGGTGAGCTTCCCCGGCTGCGCTCGTTTGCGCGCCAGCGCTTCCTCAAGATAGATCACCATCACCACGCCCGTCTGCACCGCCGTCCCGAACAGAGCAATGAAGCCGACCCACACGGCGACCGAGAAGTTGTAATTCAGCAGCTTGAGCAGGAAAACGCCGCCGGTCAGGGCGAAGGGCACGGCCAGAATGACGTGCAGCGCTTCCTTCCACGAGCGGTAGGTCATGTACAGCAGGAGTAAGATCACGGCAAGCACGACGGGCAAGACAATCTGCAGGCGCCGTTTCGCGCTGAGCTGGTTCTCCCACTGCCCGCTCCAGTCAAGGTAGTATCCCAGCGGAAGCCTGACCTTCTCGACCACGACGCGCTTGGCTTCTTCCACGAAACCACCGACGTCGCGCCCCCGGACGTTCAGGAGCACGGTTCCGCGCAGCAAGCCGTTCTCGCTGGTGATCATGGACGGCCCGGTAACCTTGCGAAGGCTTGCCAACTGGGCCAGGGGAACCTGGACGCCATTCATGCCCGACACCAGGACCTGGCCGAGGCCTTCGGGGTCTTCGCGGAAGGCGCGTGCGTAGCGGACACGCACCGGAAACCGCTGGCGGCCTTCGATGGTCGTAGTGAGGTTCTTTCCGCCGACCGCGGTCTCGATCACGTCCTGGATGTCTCCCACGCCGATGCCATATCTCGCCGCAGCTGCCCGGTCGATCTCGATCTCGAGGTAGGGAGCGCCGGAAATGCGCTCGGCATAAAGATCCACGCTACCTGGAACACCGCGCAGCAACTGCTCAATCTCGGAGGAAAGACGTTCGATGGTGGCCAGATCGTTGCCCAACACCTTCACGCCGATCTGGGTGCGAATACCCGTGGAGAGCATGTCGGTACGATTGCGGATGGGCTGGGTCCAGATATTACTCACACCCGGCATACGCAGTTTTTCGTCCAGCCGGCGCACGATGTCCTCTTTGGTGGTACCGGGTGGCCACTGTTCCCTGGGCTTCAAGGTAACGATGGTCTCTGTCATGTTGACAGGAGCGGGATCGGTGGCCGTCTCCGCACGGCCAATCTTGCCAACCACCATTTCCACGGCAGGATCGCCTTGGATGATGCGGGTTTGTTCGCGCATAAGCTCCGTAGCCTTGGTCAGCGAAATGCTCGGGTCGGTGATGGGCATCCACATCGCTGTTTCTTCGTCCAGTTCGGGCATGAATTCGGAACCAATGCCGGTTGCCGTGAACAGCGCGAAGGCAAACAGCCCGGCAGCGGAGACCAGCGTCGCGAGTTTGTGCCGGAGCGCCCATCGCAAGACCGGCCTGTAGATGGCGTGCAGCGCCCTCATGACCGGATTTTCCTCTTCCCGATGCAAGCGCCCGCGCACCAGAAACGTGCACAGAACGGGGACCAGGGTCACCGCCATGAGAGTCGCCCCTACCATGGCAAATGTCTTGGTGTAGGCCAGTGGATGGAAGAGCTTGCCTTCCAATCCGGTGAGGGCAAACACGGGCACGAAGGCCAGGATGATGATGGCCATGGCGAAGAAAATCGGGCGCCCTACCAGCCGCGCCGCCTGGAGAGTTATCTCTCCTATCGCGGATCGGTATTCGCCGTTCTCTTCCGCATGTCGCTCGGCGTGGCGTAGTACGTTCTCGGTCATCACAATACCGGCATCGACCAGCACGCCGATAGCAATCGCGATGCCGCCCAGCGACATGATGTTGGACGAGATGCCGACCTGGCGCATCAGCAGGAACGACGTCAGTACCGCCAAAGGCAGGGGCAGAGTGACGATCAGGATGCTGCGGAAATGCCAGAGGAAAACGACGTGCGCCAGGGTGACAAGAATGATTTCCTCCAGCAGCGCGGTCTTCAGAGTGGACACGGCGCGATTGATCAGGCCGCTGCGATCATAGAAAGGAACAATGCTCACACCGCGTGGCAAACCGGGTTGCAAGTCTTTGATCTTCTGCTTCACCGCATCAATGACCGCCATGGCACTGGCGCCGTAGCGGACGATGACGACGCCGCCAACGACGTCCTGCCCGTTCTTGTCCAGCACTCCGCGGCGGAAGTCGGGCCCCACCTGCACCGTAGCCAGGTTGCGGACGAACACGGGGGTGCCGCCGTCGGCCCTCACCACGATGTCCTCGAGGTCGCGCACCGATTTAATCAGTCCCAGCCCGCGCACCACCAGCTCGCGGTCATTGGACTCAACCACCTTGGCGCCCACGTTGCTGTTGCTGCGCTGCACGGCCTCGAACAGCGCTTTGATGGGCACGTCATAGGCCCGCAGTTTCACCGGATCCACGTCGATCTGGTATTGCCGCACGAAGCCGCCGATGCTGGCCACTTCCGCCACGCCGGGCACCGCATTCAACTGGTAGCGCACGAACCAGTCTTGGATGGAGCGCAGGGTTCCTGGATCGTACGGGCCCTCGACCGTGTACCAGAACACCTGCCCCACTCCAGTGGCGTCAGGACCTAGTGCCGGCGCCACTCCCGTGGGCATCAGCCCGCCGACTTGACTCAGTCGTTCGAGCACGCGCGTACGGGCGAAGTACACGTCAACATCGTCGCGGAAGATGATGTTGATCATGGAGAAGCCGAAAGCGGACGAGGATCGCACCGTGCGCACGCCGGGCAGCCCCTGGAGGTTCGTCGTAAGGGGGTAGGTGATCTGGTCTTCGACTTCCTGGGGACTGCGCCCCGGCCATTCGGTGAAGACGATTACCTGGTTCTCACTCAAATCGGGGATGGCGTCGACAGGCGTTCGGAGGAGGGCCCAGTAGCCAAGGCCGCCAAGAGCGGCATATGCCACCAGTACGAGCAGCCGATTGCGAAGCGAGACCTCAATAAGCCAGTGGATCACATTCACCTCGCTGTGAATCCTGTGCGGTAGGTCGACACCGTCCTGCCGCCGCGAATGACTTCCACGGTTACGTTCCACGACCCGGCTGTGGAAACGGTTGCCTTCCCCGCGTACTCCCGGCCGTTCCATTTCACGGCGGCCGACGAGCGCATTTCCGGCATCCCCATGGCAGGCATCGCGGGCATCACCTGTCCCACTCTGACTTCAGCATCGCTGACCGGCCGGCCCTGCGCATCGAGAACTCCGACGAAGAACATGCTTTCTGCGCCTCCCTGGGGTGGGCTGGGCTCCGTCCTGAAGGTGACCTTGTACTCGCCGCCCGAACTCGCTGCCTCCCCGCGGGCAAACTCTCTCGACCCGCCGTACAGGCCGGTCAGACCGCCCGTGAGCCGGGTCTGGGAGTCGATGAGGAAATTGCCCTCGGTCACGATGCGCTCGCCTTCCTTCAATCCGTCAAGCACGGGGTAAAACTCCTGGCCAGCAGGCCCCAGTTTGACTTCTCTTCCCTCGAAGACACCCTTGCCCGTGGCGACGTACACCAGTGTCTTCATTCCCGTGTCGATCACCGCCGTGCGCGGGACGGCCAGAACGTTGCGACCCATCGAGGGCTTCAACATGGCCCGGACGTACATGCCGGGTCGCAGACGAAGCCCAGGGTTGGGAACCTGGATACGCACTGCCACGGTGCGGTTCTGCGGGTTGAGCATGGGCTCGATGAAGCTCACGCGGCCGGTGAGCATGGTTCCCGGGAGAGCGTCGGATTGAATCTCGGCTGCCTGCCCCATGCGGACCAGCGGCAGATCAGACTCGTAAATATCCGCCTTCACCCAGACGGTACTCAGGTCGCTGAGGGAGTAAAGCGAATCTCCTTCACGCACATACTGGCCTTCCGTGACCTTGCGCTCCATCACAGTGCCACTGGCAGGCGCGTAGATGGTGATGTGGATCTGGGGCTCGTTCGACTTGTCGAGCTCCCGAATCTGCTCCGCCGTCAGGCCCCACAGTTCGAGCCGCCGCCGGCTTGCGGCGACCAGCTCGCGGGCCTGGGCCTGTGCTTCCGGCAGGGCGCGTCCCATCCGTTCCAGCGACTCCACAGCAAGTCTGTACTCTTCCGCAGCGGACACGACCTCGGGACTGTAGATGAGAGCGATGGGCTGACCCTTCCGAACGCTCTGTCCGGTGAAGTCAACGTACAACTTGTCGATCCGGCCCCGATGCGCGCGCTAATGGTAGTCAGCAGGGTCTCCGCTTCTTCCACACGCCCCACCGTCATCAACGTGCCTGCAAGGTCCCGGCGGCGCACCTCCACGGTCTGCACGCGCGCCGCTCGCAGTTCCTCCTCGCTGAGTTCTACGGTGCGGGGTGGCTCGGCAAGGGCCTCCGTACCCGGCGCGGACGATGGGGGCGGGCTGTCACCCGCTTGACCCTCGCCCTGTAAGGTGTGATCCATGGCATCCGGCTGAGACTGAGATTGGGCCGATTCACCCGCCCGGGACGCAAGCCAGGTCACGACTCCGAACGTCAGCGACGCCAACAGGGCGCCCACGAAAATTCCTACGAGCAGCGGCTGTCTTTCCCGGAGTTTCATTGGCTCCCCTCCTGATTTTCCGCGCGACGGACCGGCACCACGGCCCCAACTGCCAGCTCCAGCTCCGCCAGACGCCTCTCAAACTCGGCCAGCGCGCGGTAGTAGGCGTACTCCACCTCGAGCATCGTGTTCTGGCTGTCGAGCAGATTGAGAAAATCCGTGCGATCAGTCTGATAGGCGGCGTTCGCAGCCTTGAAGGTAGCCTGGGCCTGCGGGCGCAGCGTATCCCGGTAGAGATCCGCCAAACGCTTGGTGGATCGCGCCCGGATGAGCGCCTCCTGGATCTGCTGCAGCACGGCAGCACGAATAGCGTCATACTCGGCGCGTCGCAGTGCCTGCACCGACTGTGCCTGGCTGATCTCCGAGTCGTGCTTGCGCCGGTTCAGCCAGGGCAGATTGAGGGAGAGCTCGGCCATGTAGGCATTGCGCTGGGGCGCGCCGGTGGGCTGGAGCATGTAACCGGCGCTGACGGTGAAATCCGGGGTGTAGGCCTTGCGCGCCAGCTTGAGGGCCAGTTCTTCACGCTTGATTTGCGATTCGACGGCGAGCAGTTCGGGCCGGCGGGCGATTGCGATTTCCTCCAGGTCCGCAAGACTGGGGAGAGCCGCAGGCGTCTGGTAGGCGCCCACGACGTCCAATGGCGCGTCC
>JBOGLL010000070.1:0-4707 GCA_050746065.1 Terriglobales bacterium
TGTGGCCGGTGGATGGCGCCACCATCCGTCTGCGGACGGATTGGAACGGCGAGCCCTCGTCGCCCCGCTACGCGCAGGCCACCGGGCGTTTCGGGCCGGACGCGCACATCGAACTGGCCGACGACGAACTCATCTACATTCGACTGAATCCGCGCTCGCATACGCCCTTCGGGTTGGGGCGCCTCGAAGTTGCGTTTGAGACTATCAACGCCTTCCTGGGCGCGCACCGCTACGCCGCGCGCCTGGCGTCGAATTCGGTGGTGCAATACGCGCTCTGGTTGCAGGACCTCACGCCCGCGCACCAGGAGCGGCTGATTCGCTGGTGGCAGGACGAGATCGAAGGCACCGGCCGCGTGCCCATTCTTTCCGTCGAGCACAAGCCGGAAGTGTTGCGCTTCGGCGGCGGCACCGACTCCGACCTGCGCATCGCCTGGCAGGAGTTCCTGCTGCGGGTGATCGCCGACGCCTTTGACCTGCCGCCCATGCTGCTCGGCCTGGAGCACGACGTGAACCGCACCACGGCGGCCGAGCTCAACGACCTGGCCTTCCGCTGCGCCATCGTTCCCACGGCGCGCCTGTTCGCCGAGCACCTCACGCGCGACGCCATCGGCAAGAAGCTGGGATGGACGGACCTGGAGTTCGTCTTCACCGATGTGGATGCGCGCAACGAAAAGGAAGAAGCCGAGATCCACGAGATCCTGTTGCGCAATGGCGTGCTCACGGTGAACGAGGTAAGAAGGATGCGGGGGCTGCCCGAGTTGCAGCCGTCAGCTATCAGCCATCAGCGGTCAGGTCTTGAATCCTAAAGAAGGAAGGAACGTCGCGGTGGCTATAGCGGCGGAGGATGACGGTGCCGGCGCAGCTCGCCGACCAGAAATTCGTAAAGCGTCATACCGCGCTTGACCGTGAGAGAGAAGAGGAAGACGAGGGTTAAGCCGAGGAATAGTCCTTCCGCGCCGCGGTCAAATAGGGCACCAAGGAAGATGGCTGCCATTATTACAAGCAAAGCCAACGCCAGTGCCACGGGAATCCTCGGATGTTGCACGCCTGAAAGCCTAGCACGAAGCGAACACAGCGCCGCAAGCAATCATCCATGAACCAATCGTCAATGAAACAATTCTCTATTGAGTCCATGTCGCTCGAGCTGCCGACGGTCGCCCGCCATCCCAACCGCCAGCCCTTCCGTGGCTTGCTGACTCTGGTGGACGTTGCGTCGGAGCGCGCGCCTTCGGGCGCGCGCGGACACCGCGTGATCCTGACTCGCGCCGCAGCGGAAAGCGCCATCCCATCGCTGCTGGGTATGGGTCTGGGCTACCGGCCGGCGCTCGACGGTCACGACGCGCGCCGCAAGGTGGGCATCATCACCAGCGCTGAACTGGTCGGCCGCAACCTTGAAGTTCGCGGCTACCTGTTTGCGCGGGACTTCCCGGAAGTGGTGCGCGAGCTGCGCGCCGGGGGCAAAACACTACTCGGGATGTCGTACGAGATCGCCGACGCGCGTGTGGCCGATGTGAAGGCTTCCATCTGGAAGCTCACCGAGGTCACCTTCACCGGCGCGGCCATCCTGCGGCGCAACAAAGCCGCCTATCCCGACACCTGGATCGAACTCGTGCCTTCGGCCCGGCCCGCCGCAGGCCTTCATGCACAGGCCCGCCAGCAGTCTTGCGGGCAGACCACAGCTTCTTCCATCTCAACCCGAAAACCAACCGCGCCTTCCCGATGAACTCGGGCCGGCGCTCGAAGCAGGAGCCAGAATGAACGAAGAAACCACGCAGCAACTCATTGCCACCACCGAACGCCTGGCCGCCGCCGCCGAAGCATTGTCGGAGGCCGCCGGACGCCTGGAGGCGCAGCACCACGAACTCGGCGAACAGCAGCACGCGCTCGACGACAAGATCGGGCGCATGGTCGCCGCCATCGAGGACCAGGGCGCCGCCTCGTCCTTCTCGGATCTGAAGGACCGCGTCGCCCAACTGGAGCGCGAGAACGCCGACCTCAAGGCGAACGCCTCGCGCATGTCCGCCAACTCCGCCCGCAAAACCCTGCCTCCGCTGGTGACGGCGCTGCTCTCCAAGAGCGGCGTGGAATCCGCGGACAGGATCGACGCCGCCACGCTCGACAAGACTCTCGCTTCGCTGAGCGTGGAGCAACGCATCGCCGTGAAGGCGCAGATGGCGCGCGCCGGGATCATCGAGTAACAACAGCCATTAGCCATTGGCTCTTAGCTGTTAGCTCAAGCTTCGGGGCTAACGGCTAACGGCTAAGAGCTAAGGGCCGACGGCCAACCATAACCGCATTCCAATACCCATCCCTTTTCGTGAAAGGCAAACGAAATGAATGCACAGTTCATTGACCTGAACGCGGCCGCCGATTTCCTCGGACCGGGCGCGATCGAGGTCAACCGATACCAATCGGAAATTCTCGACATCGTGCGTAGACGCAGTCCGTTCGGACAGCGCATCAAGCAGGTGCCGGCCACCGGCCATCCCTCGCGCTTCTTCGAGCAGACGGCCATCAACTCGCCCACCGCAGCCAACGCGTTCGTGGATCCGCGCAGCATCGTAGCGGTCGCCGGCACGCCTACGCGCCTGGAGCGCAGCGTGCCGCTCAAGGCGCTGGTGTCGCAGATCAACTACAACCTGTTCGACCTGGAGGTCGGCGCGCAGCAGAGCCAGTTCGCCTTCCTGCAGGCCAAGGACCTGGCCGACTCGGTGGACGGCCTGATGCGCACCCACGATCAGGCCCTGTGGAACGGCACCGACACGTCGCTCTCCACGCCCACTACGCTGCAGTACTTCGGAGCCACCGGGCAGATCGCGGCCGGCGGCCAGGTGGCTACCATCGCCGTCGCCGAGAGCATCGTGGACCGCATGAAGGAGATCGTGGCGCTCATGGTCGCGAGCTCCTCCTTCGACGCGCGTCCCACCGCCATCTACGGCAACCCCGTGCTGATGGACCTGATCGACCGCGAGCTGAAGTCGATGTTCAACGTGGTGCTTTCGACCACTGAGATCGCCGGCGGACTGCGCGTGAAGACGCTCTCCACCATGGCGGGCGAAGTGGCGCTCATCCCCGACTGGTCCCTGGGCTACACCGGCACGCCCGGCAGCGGCACGGCCGTGCTTCCGGCGTACATCGTCACCGAAGACCTGATCGAGTACCACTGGCTCACCGACCCCAATCCGCGCGTGTTCCAGCTCGGCCTCACCGGCTCGCTGGCCTCGCAGAACGTGGTGGTGAAGTTCGGCTCCATCGTGGTCAAAGGCGCCAGCTACGCGCACTACAAGGTCAACGTGAATCGGTAATTGACGATTGCATCATTGCTTCATTGACGATTGATTTGCGGCCGCCATCACGCGTGCAGCAGTCAATCGTCAATGAGCAAATCTGACAATCGTCCATCCTCCAACAAGGCTACGAGTCACCCATGGTTTACTTAGCTCCTTCCGAATACGCAGCGTACGGCGTGGAGGCGAAGACGCCCGCGGCCTGGGTCGCGGCGGCCTCCTCCCTGGTGGATGCGCACTGCCGGCGGCCCACGCTGGCGGTGGCGCAATACGTGGAACGCCTGCGTCTGCGCGCGGGCCGCAACACCGTTCGCCTCACCTACCTCCCGCTGGTGGCGGTGGCGCCCGCAACCACGCCCATCGTCTCGGCGCGCGGCCGTTACGCGGTCCCGCGCCGGGATGAGGGCGGCTCTGCCGACTTCGGCGCCGACGTGGCGCGAGCATTCTCGCTGCCGGGTACGTGGGCGAACCTCGACGCGGCGTCCATCGACTATGACGCCGACACCGGCGAGCTCAGCCTGCCGCTGAACTCGCTGGGCCTGGCGTACAACGAAGTCGAAATCACCTACACGGCCGGCTTGGCCACCATCGCCGATCCGGTGAAGTTCGCCTGCGCACAGGTCGTGCGCAACGCGCAGGCCACTCCCGCGCTCAACATCCGCGCCGGCAACCTCGACCGCATGCACATGGAGTACTTCGCGGACACGCTGATGGATGCCACAGTCCGCGCGTACCTTGCGCCCTATGTTGCACAGAAAGTGGGATGACGTGTGATCGAATTTCCTCTCAGTTTCGAAAACGCACACAGCCAGGCCATGGCCCGCGTCACCGAAGCCATGCTGCGGGCGCTGGGCGCCGCGGAAGTCACCATTCGCCTGCCGCTGAACATTGCAATCGCCAACGCCGACCTGGGTCTGGGCACGCCCGGCACAGAGGACGTAGTCATCAAGCCGGCTGTGCTGCGCTCGCTGCCTTCGACCGCCAAGGAACGCGGGCGTATCGAGTTGCTGGTGGCGGCGTCCACCGTGGCCGAGCAGGCGGTCTCGCGCAACGCCGAGTCTCCGGAGGCGCTGCTCGACCGCGCCCTGGGCATCGTCCACAACGACAAGCTGCTCCGGATACGGAGCGTGGACGCGCACGCGGTAGCGGAAGATCCGTGCTTCTACCGAATCACGGCCGCGGAATAGCCCAATGCAACATGCCAAAGACAGCTTTTACGTCGCTCTCCGCGATCGCCTGGCCGCCCTGAATCCGGCGCGCACCGTGTTTCTCGACGGAGTGCTCCGCCCGGCGGTGATCGTTGCCGAGAACGAGCCCAGCACGCCCTCGCTGCCCCTGCCCGACGCGTTCTATCTGCAATGGGGCGCGGTACGCGAAGTCAAGAACGCGCAGCGAGCGCCCCGGCCGTTACTCGCGCTCG
>JBOGLL010000071.1:0-2704 GCA_050746065.1 Terriglobales bacterium
TTGAGCATGCCGGCGTCGAGCAGTTGGCGACGGTTGGCTTCGACCAGGTCGAGGTGCAGCTTCGGTCCAAAGTCGCTGTGACCGGGCGCGCGCGCCGTCAGGAAGAGCAGCGGATACTTCTCCCGCACCGGATCGGATTCGAACACCCTGCGAAAAAGTTTTTCTGTGTAGCCGAACTGCGATGCGAACCGGTCGCGCACTTCTTCCCCCACGGCGTAACAACAGGAATGAATACCCGGCCCGATGGCAGCCAACAGTTTGCCGGGGTCGGATCCGAAGTGCAAACGCATCGCCGCCACGCCTTTCTCGACGATGCGCGCCAGCGTGCCACGCCATCCGGCGTGAAAAATCCCTACCGCGCGATGCTTGGGGTCCACCAGCATTACTGGGAGGCAGTCGGCGGTTTGCACCGCGAGCAGCAGCCCGGGGACGCGGGTGATTTGCCCGTCACCCACCCGGGGCTGCTTTGGCGGACTCTCTACCACGTGAATGGTATCGCTGTGGACCTGTTTCAGCGGCACCAGCGTTTCCGTGCGCTTGCTTGCACCGCCTTGCACGGCAGCGAGAAACAGCGCGCGGTTCTGCTCGACTGCCTTTCGAGTATCGGCGTCCGTGAATCCCAGGTTGAGCGCGCTGCCGCCGTAAGCTTTCGAGACTCCACCCATCCGCGTGCTGAAGCCGTGGGCCAGCCAGGGCAGAGCGGAGAGGTTCTCTGCGCGCAAGATTTCCGGGCTGACAGGCCGCTTTCGCAGGGAGCGCCTGTTGTGTGACTGTTTCGGCATCCAGATTCACATTCTATCCGCCACTCCTTCGTGGGCCTTCGTGTCCTTCGTGGTTCGTTTTTCCCGCCCGCCTCGGCTATAGTCTTCCGCCATGTACGCCGAGTTCCACGTCGTGGACCGCTGGACCCGCGAGGAGCTGCACTGCGCGTTCCAGGCGCTGGTCGTGGCCGTGGCCACGCGTCATGCCGACGCCGTGGACATCAAGTTTCTGGTGAACGACCACCCGGTGTGGGTCGCGCTGCCCCACCCCGCCTGGGAGGAGTACCGCCGGCGGACTGGGGAGGTACTCACCGATCCTCTGGCTGTCGAGGCCGCCGGTCATTATCTGAAGGCGGCCATCGAATCCGGCCTCGAGGGCGGGCGCGATATGTACACCCTCACCGTCGGAGAAACCCTTGAGCACCTAAAGGCGGTGCGGGCGGAACTAGCTGCCGCCAGGGCGTCGGCCTAGGGAACGTCGTGTGCGAGGTATTGATTTGCGATGTTCACATCGCACATCGAACATCGCACAGCACACATTTGGCGTCATCTGGCATACAATTTCAGGCACAATTGCTCCTCTCTTCCCCCAGCCGGAGGCCCCTCGGATGGCCGCTATAACTGAGGTGAACCCGCTCGACGGGCTTTTGCGCCGCGAGCACGTTCACTGGAACCTCCACGCCGGACCCCTGGCGGAGCACGCCCTCCGCCGCGGCGAAGGCCGTCTGGCATCGAATGGCGCCCTGGTGGCTGAGACCGGCTCGCGCACCGGCCGCTCTCCCAAGGACAAGTTCACGATCAAGGATGAAGTCACTACGCAGAGAGTCGCGTGGGGGGCCGTTAATCAGCCCTTCGAGCCGGCAAAGTTCGATGTTCTGCTCGACCGCGTGGTCGAGTACCTGAGCGACCGCGAATTGTTTGTGCAGGACCTCAACGCCGGGGCCGACCCGAAATATCGCCTGCCCATCCGCGTGGTCAACGAGCTGGCTTGGCACAATCTGTTCGTGCGTCAGCTTTTTGTCCGTCCCTCGGCAGAAGAGCTTAAATCCCACGCGCCCGAATTCACCGTGATCGGCGCGCCCGGCTTTCAGGCCGTACCCAAGCGCGACGGAACCAATTCCGACGCCTTCATCCTGGTGAACTTCAAGCGCGGCTTGGTGCTGATCGGAGGGACTCGCTACGCCGGGGAGATGAAGAAATCCATCTTCGGCGTGATGAACTTCATCCTGCCCGGGCGCAGCGTCTTTCCCATGCACTGCTCGGCCAACGTCGGCAAAGACGGCGTGACGGCTCTGTTTTTCGGACTCTCCGGCACCGGCAAGACCACTCTCTCCGCCGACCCTGAGCGCCGCCTCATCGGTGACGACGAACATGGCTGGAGCCAGACCGGCATTTTCAACTTCGAAGGCGGCTGTTATGCCAAGTGCATCCGGCTCTCCCGCCGGAATGAGCCCCAGATTTGGGGTGCGCTGCGTTTCGGCTCGGTGCTGGAGAATGTGGTGCTCCATCCCCAGACCCGCGAGCCCGATTACAACGACGAGAGCATCACCGAGAACACGCGTGCCGCGTATCCCGTGGACTTCATCGAAGGCGCGGTGATTCCCGGCATCGGCGGGCATCCCAAGCACATCGTCTTCCTCACCGCGGATGCCTTTGGTGTGCTGCCGCCCATTTCCCGCCTCACGCCCGATCAGGCCATGTACCACTTCCTCTCCGGCTATACCGCCAAGGTTGCGGGGACGGAAGCGGGCGTAGGCTCCGAGCCCCAGGCCACGTTCTCTACCTGCTTCGGATCGCCCTTCCTGCCCCTGGCGCCCAAGGTCTATGCTGAGATGCTCGGCGCCCGCATGCGCGAGCATCAGGCGCAGTGCTGGCTGGTGAACACGGGATGGTTCGGCGGCGTCTTCGGCGTAGGCAAGCGTATGAACCTTCCTTACACCCGG
>JBOGLL010000072.1:0-7783 GCA_050746065.1 Terriglobales bacterium
CGGAGCGCGACGGGCAACGGTGTTACCGTTTGACGACGGCGGGAGCGGCTTTGGCCGCACCCACTCCGCGATTGATCATCTCCTGCAGCTCGTCCTGATTCGACGAACGCAACAGCGCCGTCTCCTGCGAAATCTGCTTCTGGAAGTACAGCGTGGCCAGCGACTGGTTGAAGGTCTGCATGCCGAACTTGTCCTGGCCGGACTGCATGGCGGAATAAATCTGATGGATCTTGTCCTCGCGAATCTGGTTGCGCACCGCGGCGTTGGGCACCAGGATCTCCATGGCCATGCAGCGACCCTGCCCGCCGGGCTTGGGCAGCAGCGCCTGGCAAAGGATGCCTTCCAGCACCAGCGAGAGCTGGGCGCGGATTTGCGATTGCTGGTGCGCCGGAAACACGTCAATCACGCGGTTGATGGTGGACGACGCCGAGTTGGTGTGCAGCGTGCCGAAGGTAAGGTGGCCGGTTTCTGCGATGCGCAGCGCCGCCTCAATGGTCTCCAGGTCGCGCATCTCACCGATGAGCACCACGTCCGGGTCTTCGCGCAGCGCGGCGCGCAGCGCGTCGGAGAACGACTTGGTGTCCGAGTGCACCTCGCGCTGGTTCACCAGGCATTTCTTGTGCTGGTGGACGAACTCGATGGGGTCCTCGATGGTGATCATGTGGTCGTGCCGCTCGCTGTTGATCTTGTCGAGCATGGCGGCCAGGGTGGTGGACTTGCCCGAGCCCGTGGGCCCGGTGACCAGCACCAGCCCACGCGGCTTTTCGCACAGCTTGGCCACCACTGTCGGCAGGTTGAGCTGGTTGAACGACTTGATTTCAAACGGGATCACGCGGAACACGGCCGCCGTGGCGCCGCGCTGGTTGAAGCAGTTGGCCCGGAAGCGGGCCAGCCCTTTCAAGCCGAAGGAGAAGTCCAGTTCCCAGTTTTCCTCGAAGCGGTGCTTCTGCGCGTCGGTCATGACGCTGTAGGCGAGCTGCTTGGTCTCCGACGGGGTGAGCAGAGTGCCCTCCAGGGGCGTCAAGTGACCGTGCACACGCACCTGGGGCGGGGAGTTGGTGGTGATGTGCAGGTCGCTGCCACTCATCTCCAGCATCTTTTTCAGAAGTTCGCTCAACGTCGCTGCCATGATTTCCTCTCTTCGTTTTCTCGTGGTCCCTAGTGCACGGTTTCGCGGGCGATCTCTTCCAGCGTGGTGACCCCGTCCATCGCCTTGATGAGCCCGCTGCGGCGCAGCGTGATCATGCCCCGCTCGATGGCCTTCTTTTTCAGTTCCAGGGCGGAGGCGCCCACCAGAATCAGTTCGCGGAGTTCGTCATCCACGGCCATCACTTCGTAGAGTCCGGCGCGGCCTTTGTAACCGCTGTTATTGCAAACCGTACAGCCCTTGCCCTTGCGCACCTTCACCTTCTTGGCCTCTTCCGGTGAATAGCCCGCCTCGATCAGGGCGGCCTGCGGCAGGTCTACTTCCTCGCTGCAGTCCTTGCAGATGCGCCGCACCAGCCGCTGGGCCACGATCAGGTGCACCGAGGTAGCCACGAGGAAGGGCTCGATGCCCATGTTCATCAGCCGGCTGATGGTCTCGGGTGCGCCGTTGGTGTGCAGGGTGGAGAGCACCAGGTGGCCGGTGAGCGCTGCCTTGATGGCGATTTCCGCGGTCTCGAAGTCGCGGATCTCTCCCACCAGGATGATGTTGGGATCCTGGCGCAGAAACGAACGCAGGGCCGCCGCGAAGTTCAGGCCGATGGACTCCTTCATCTGCACTTGGTTCACGCCGGCAAGTTGGAACTCCACCGGGTCTTCGGCGGTCATGATGTTGGTCTCCGGCGTGTTCAGGCGGGCGATGGAGGAGTAGAGCGTGTTGGTCTTGCCCGAGCCCGTGGGCCCGGTGACCAGCACCATGCCAAAGGGTTTGAGGATGGCAGTCTCGAACTTGGTCAGCGACTCCTGCTCGAACCCCAGTTTGGTCATATCCAGCCGCAGGTTCTCCTTGTCCAGCAGCCGCATGACGATCTTCTCGCCGAACAGCGTGGGCAGGCAGCTCACGCGGTAGTCGAGCTGCTTCTTCTTGCCGCCCAGGTTCAGCTTGAGCATGATGCGTCCGTCCTGCGGCAGCCGCTTCTCGCTGATGTCCAGCTTGGCCATGATCTTGATGCGCGAGGTGATGGCGTCGCGCAGCTTGCTGGGCGGATTCATGATGCTCTGCAATATCCCGTCTATGCGAAAGCGCACCCGGTATTCTTTCTCGTAAGGCTCGATGTGGATGTCGCTGGCCCCGCGCTTCACCGCGTCGGTCAGGATCAGGTTCACCAGTTTCACGATGGGGGCCTCGTCGGCGGCCTTCTCCAGTTCGCCCAGCCCCATTTGCTCTTCTTCCGCCTGCAGTTCGACGTCGGCCTCGCCCATCTCCGACACCGACTGCATCACCTTTTCCATGTCCTCCTCGGCGCTGGAGCCGTAGGCCTTTTCGATGGCTTCCAAGATGGCGGTCTCAGAGGCCACTACCGGCTCGATGTTGAAGCCGGTCATGAACTTGATGTCGTCCATGGCGAACACGTTCGTGGGGTCCACCATGGCGATGGTGAGGGACGCGCCCACACGGCTGAGGGGCAGGATCTGGTAGCGCTTGGCGGTCTCCTGCGGAATCAGCTTGACCACCGACTGGTCGATCTCGAAATAGCTCAGGTTGATGGCAGGGACGCCATACTGCCGGGAGAGAAAGTTGGTAACGTCGTCGTCAGAAAGGAAACCCAGCTTCACCAGCACCGAGCCCAGGCGCACGCCGCCGCCGCCTTCTTTCTGCGTCTTCAGGGCCTGGTCAAGTTGTTCCGGAGTGATGACTTTGTCTTTGACCAGAAGGTCGCCCAGCCGCTGTGACATACCTGGATGTCCTCTTCGAACGCTTACCGCGCGGACTCGTACCCCAGCGCCAGCCCTGAAACTCTAGCAGAGCGGCAGTGACTTGGGGAGTAACTTGCGCGAATCGTATGCGCAGTGACAAAAAATGTCAATCGGGAAACACCTCCGGAAACCGGCTTGCAATGCACCAGAGTGCTAGTCCTTGTGAACAATGCTCCTCGATCTCGATTCCAAGATGTGCAGAGGAGGGAAAGATGACTCGACGACCACATGACCACATCCCACGGTGGCTATACTCTCTCCGTGTCGCCTGAGGCCTCCCTTCGCGCCTATTACCGTGCCCTGATCGGCGCCTGGGGAGCGCAGGACTGGTGGCCTGCGCGCACCCGCTTTGAGGTCATTGTGGGTGCCTTCCTCACCCAGAACACGGCGTGGATCAACGTGGAGCGCGCGCTGGCCAACCTGCGTCAGGCTGGGGTGCTATCCGTTGCAGGCATCCGCCGGACGCCACAGCGCCGGTTGGAAGGGCTGGTCCGGCCAGCCGGCTATTTCCGTCAAAAGGCGCAACGACTGAAGAGCTTCGTGCGCCACCTTGACTCCTGCTACGGCGGCTCGCTGGCGCGAATGTTCGCGCGCCCCACGGCCGAGCTCCGCGCTGACCTTTTGGCGCTCCATGGCGTTGGCCCGGAAACCGCGGATGCCATCCTGCTTTACGCCGGCGGGCATGCGTCGTTCGTGGTGGACGCTTACACTCGCCGCATTCTCGAGCGCCACGGTCTGATTGATGGGAAGGCATCCTATGAAGGCGTGCGTGAACTGTTTGAACGCGCCCTTGGGGACGAACCTGCGCCTCTACCACCGGTGGTCACCCGAAACCCGGAGCCTGAACCTCGAAACTCACCCGCTCGCAGTCCGAAGTTGGTGATCCCCCAGGCGCCGCCCACTGCGCAGGTCTACAACGAATGCCACGCGCTGCTGGTGCGCGCGGCCAAACATCATTGCCTGAAGAAGCAGGCGCAGTGCGGGGGATGCCCGCTGGAGCCGTTCCTGCCGCATTGATGGCTCTCGTATAATTCAGACATCATTTTGGCTCCGGCTGGAGCCTATGCGAAGTGTCCTCCGACCCTACAAAACGACAGACGGAGCGCCGCAAGGTGGTGCTGATCCTGCTCGCCCTGGGCACCTTTCTCATGGTGGCAGTGGTCGGTTCGCAGACCGCCTTCAACCTCACCTTTCTGCGTCCTTCGACCTCCGAACAGACGCTGATTTTCGCCGCAGTTTCGGCGCTCATCTTCTTGTTGCTGGTGGCGCTGATCTTCGTGCTGCTGCGCAACCTGGTGAAGCTGTACTCGGAACGCCGCATCGGCGTCCCCGGATCCAAGTTCCGCACCCGCATGGTGGTGGGCGCGCTGATGCTCTCGCTGGCCCCCGTGGTGGTCCTCTTCCTGTTCGCCTACGGGCTGATGAACCGCTCCATCGACAAATGGTTTTCCGGGCCGGTGGAAGAGATGCGAGAGAATTCGGGCGAGATCGCGGCGCTGCTCTCCAGTTACGCCTCCGAAAACGCGCGCTCTGAGGCCGCTACCATCGCCGCTGCGCCGGAAACCCAGCAGGCGTTTGAGACGGGAAACTTCTCGGGCGTGATGAGCGAGTTCCGCCGCCACGAGCGCAGCCTGCAGGACGGCTTCGCCCTGGCCGTGCTCGATGATCACGCCGTGGCCAGCTTCCGCGCGCCCGACACCTGGAGCACGCTGCGCCAGCAGCTTCCGGTTGCGCGCAACGACGCCACACCGCCACAACCTTTTGCCTTCAAAGGAAAGGAGTACATCCTGGGTAGCGCCCGCGTGGGCGCGAGCGGGCGCATTCTGGTGGCCATGCCGCTGCCGGAGAATTTTTCCGCCACGCTCAAACGCCTGGAGGCCAGCCGGCTGAAGTATCAGGAACTGGCCAGCGAGAGGAAGGCGGTGCGCCGCACCTACATGGGCATGCTCTGGCTGCTCACCGTACTGGTGCTGTTCGTCACCACCTGGTTCGCGCTGTATCTCTCGAAGCTGGTCACGCGTCCGGTGGAAGCTCTGGCGACGGCGACGCAGGAAATCTCCCGCGGGCGCCTGGAGCACCGCGTGGAAGTGACCGCGGCCGACGAACTGGGCGCCCTGGTCGAGTCCTTCAACCGCATGGCGGAAGAGCTGGAATCGAGCCGCCGGCAGATCGAGGCCTCGGCGCAGGAACTTTCCGGCGCTAACGTCGCACTGGAAGACCGCCGCCGGCAGATGGAAACCATCCTGGAGAGCATCCCGTCGGGCGTGCTTTCGCTGGATGCGGAAGGCCGCGTAGCGCGCGCCAACCAGTCGTTCGCGCGCATCTTCGCTTGGCACAACGGCTCCGGACCGGCGCCCAGCTCCGGGGCTGCGCTGCGCGACCTGTTCGGCGAAGAGGTGGCAGCCGACTTCCGCCACCTGCTGCGCCGCGCCGACCGCATGGGCTCCGCCTCAACGCATATGGAAATCGCACTGCCGCGTGCTCGACTGAACGTGGCCGTCACCGCCGCCGCGCTTTCTCCCTCGGGAACTCGCAGTGAGCGCGAGCGGCTGGGCTACGTGCTGGTGTTTGAAGACCTTTCCGACCTGCTGAAGGCGCAGAAGCAGGCGGCGTGGCGTGAAGTGGCCAGGAGAGTGGCCCATGAGATCAAGAATCCGCTCACGCCCATCGCACTCTCAGCGGAACGCATCCGCCGCCATCTGGAAGGCGGCCAGCCGGCCAACGCTGATTCGCTGGCGGTGATCGACTCCTGCGCGGAAACCATCAAGGGCGCGGTGGAAACCGTGCGCTCGCTGGTGGACCAGTTCTCCAGCCTGGCACAGTTTCCCAGTTCGCAGCCGCAGCCCTCGAGCATCAATGCCATCGTGGAGAGCGCGCTGGCCATGTTCGACGGGCGGCTGGCCGACATCCGCGTGGCCACCTTTCTTGCGCCCGATCTGCCTCCGGTGATGGCGGACCCGGAAGCCATCAAACGCGTCCTGGCCAATTTGGTGGACAACGCCGCGGAAGCCATGCAGGACTCGCTGGTCCGCGAAGTGCACATCTCGACCGTCTTGCTGGCGGGCAAGGACGCGGTCGAGATCACGGTGGCGGACACCGGGCATGGCGTCACGCGGGAACTGAAGGAGCGGCTCTTCCTGCCCTACTTTTCTACCAAGCGCCGCGGCACCGGCCTGGGACTGGCCATCGTGAGCCGCATCGTGGAAGAACACCACGGCTCCATCCGCGTGGAAGAAAATTCGCCGCTGGGTGCCCGCTTCATCGTGGAATTGCCGGTGGCGAGTTAGCTCTTAGCGATTAGCACTTGGCCCTTAGCTCTTAGCCTTTGGCTTTTTAGCATCGTCACTGATAGTCTCTGGCTCCGAGGTTTCATTCGCCCCCACAAAGCAGCGGCTGAGAAGCTAACGGCTAAGTGCTAAAGGGCTAACAGCTAAGAGCTGCCTTCCATGCACTCCATCCTCATCGTGGACGACGAATCCGGCATCCGGCAGTCGCTCAAGGGCGTGCTGGAGGACGAAGGCTACAAGGCCGCGGCCGTGGAGAGCGGCGAGGCCTGCCTCGACCTGTTGGCGCGCAAGCCCTTTGACGTCGTCCTGCTCGACGTGTGGCTGCCCGGCATGGACGGCCTGGATACGCTGGAAAAGATCCGCGCATCAGAGGACGCACCGGAAGTCATCATGATCTCCGGCCACGGCACCATTGAGACCGCCGTGCGCGCCACCAAACTGGGCGCCTTTGACTTTTTGGAAAAGCCGCTCTCTCTCGACCGCACACTCATCCTGGTGAAGAACGCCATCGAGGCGCGGCGGCTGCGCGGCGAGAATCGCGAGCTGAAGAAGCAAGTTTCGGCGCGCAGCGTGATCGTGGGTGACAGCGTGCCCATGAAGGCGCTGCGCCAGCAGATCGGCCTGATGGCTCCCACCAACGGCCGCGTGCTCATCTACGGCGAGTCGGGCACAGGCAAGGAACTGGTGGCGCTCGCCATCCACGCGCAAAGCCCGCGGCGCGACGCGCTGTTCGTCGAGGTGAACTGCGCCGCCATCCCGGAAGACCGCATCGAGAGCGAACTCTTCGGCCATCGCAAAGGCTCGCTGCCCGGCGCCGAAGAGGACAAGGAGGGCAAGTTCCATCGCGCCGACGGCGGGACGCTGTTTCTGGACGAAGTCGGCGACATGAGCCTGAAGACCCAGGCCAAGGTTCTGCGCACGCTCGAAGAGCAGCGCTTCACGCCGGTGGGCAGCGACGAAGAGATCACCGTGGATGCCCGTGTGATCGCTTCCACCAATAAAGATCTGGAAGAAGAAATCGCTAAGGGGAACTTCCGCGAAGACCTGTTCTACCGCCTGAACGTGATTCCCTTCTACGTTCCGCCGCTCCGCGAACGCAGCGAAGACATCCCTCTGTTGGCCCGCTACTTCCTGAAAGAGTTCGCCTCCGCGTACAGCCGGCGCTCACGAGAACTTACCGACGACGCTATCGACACCTTGATGCGTTACGCCTGGCCGGGTAACGTGCGCGAGCTGCGCAACGTGATCGAGCGCATCGTCATCATGAACCCGACTACCACGCGCCTGGACCGCAAGCATCTGCCTCCGCTGGTCCACCGCGACGCCGGCCGCCCCGCCCTGCGGGGCGAGTACTCGACGCTTCACCAGGCCCGCGCCGCCTACGAGCGCGACTACATCCTCAAGAAACTGGACGAGAACCACGGCAACGTCTCGCGCACCGCCGAGGTACTCGGGCTGGAACGCTCACACCTCTATCGCAAGATGAAGGCGCTGGGGATTGCGGTGAAAGAGTGATAGCCCCACCGGTAGTGACGGCCGTCAGGCCGTCTCGCGTTCAGGCCGGGAGGAGGAGACGCCCTGACGGGCGTCTCTAC
>JBOGLL010000073.1:0-4146 GCA_050746065.1 Terriglobales bacterium
GAGAAGCCCGAGCCCTTGAAGTCGCCGCCGCGGGAGATCGTGTCGGTGCTGGAAAGTGCGCGCATCGCAGGCGTGCGGCGAGTGGGGAAGCACATTGTGTTCGATTTGAGCCGTCAGCCGTCAGCGAGCCGCCGTCAAGGCAAAACTGTGGCCCGGCAGCCGAGGGTCAGCAGCCGGGGCCAGAGGAAGCTTGCCAGGGGCCAGTTCATTGTTCATCTGGGCATGACGGGGCAGCTTCTGGTGGCGAGGCCGGAAGCGGAAGTGGAGCGGCACACTCACGCCATTGTGCGACTGGCGTCGGGCAGGGAACTGCGTTTTGTCGACCCGCGCCGCTTCGGCAGGCTTTCGGTCGCGCGCGACGGATTCAATGCCGGTGGCACGGAACCCTTAGGCGTGGACTCCGAGCTTTTCGCCGCGCTTTTCCACGGACGCAAGACGCCCATGAAGAGTGCGCTGCTCAACCAGAAGCTGCTGCGCGGCGTGGGAAACATCTACGCAGACGAGTCGCTGTTTCGCGCCGGAGTTAGCCCGCGACGGAGAGCGGCGCGGCTTACGCGGGCCGAACTGCTGCGTCTGTGCGATGCGCTTCAGGACGTGCTGCGCGAGGCCATCGCAGCGGGAGGGTCGTCGGTGTCTGACTACGTCGATGCCGACGGCGACCGCGGCTTCTTCCAGCTTCAACACCGCGTCTACGGACGGGAAGGCGAGCCCTGCCTGGTGTGCAAAACTCACATTAAGCGAGTGGTGATCTCCGGGCGCAGCGCACACTACTGCCCGAAGTGCCAGAAATGAAGGTTAGGGGCGGAGTTCCTAGCTAGGCCATGGCCCGCAGGCGCGCAGTGAGGCGTGACTTGTAGCGGGCAGCGGTGTTGCGGTGGATGACGCCCTTCTGCACCGACTTGTCGATCGCCGAGATGGTCTTGCCGTAGCTGGCCTCGGCGGCCTTCTTGTCGCCCGATGCCAGCACCTGGCGGAATCCGCGGATGGCCGTCTTCAGGCGGGAAGCATTGGAGCGGTTCGTAGCCGTGCGCTTTATGGTCTGACGGGCTCGCTTGAGCGCCGAAAAATGGCTTGCCATGAGTGCTTTAAACCCCTTGGGAAAGTCTTGGAAGTGACTCGAATCTAGTATTCTACGGGAACGCTCCAGGAGCGGTCAAACCGCTGGGTTGAAGCGGTCGGCGGGCGGGACGCCGGTCCTCCTGCAGCGCTTCGGACCAACATGTTCTCCATCGATCATCTGGGTATCGCGGTAAAGTCACTCGTGGCGGCGCGCCGGTTCTACGAGAAGCTGGGCCTGTCGGCCGAGGGCGAGGAAGTAGTGCCGCACGAGAAAGTGCGTGTCGCCATGTTTCCCGTAGGCGAGAGCCGCATTGAGCTGCTGGAGGCCACGACGGACGACTCCGCCATCGCCCGCTTTATCGCGAAGCGCGGTGAAGGACTGCACCATGTGGCCCTGCGCGTTCCCGACCTGCGAGCCGCAGTCGCACGCCTCAAGCAGGAAGGCACACGCTTCGTCTCCGAGGAGATTCAGGTCGGCGCGGGCGGGCACCGTTATGTTTTCGTCCATCCCTCGAGTGCAGGCGGGGTGCTGGTGGAGCTGTGCGAAGATACGAAAGATTGAATCATTGAATCATTGATGTCCCAGTTTTCCAAATGATTCAATCATTCAATGATTCAATCGCTCAATTCCCTATGCTCCTCCTTGGCATCGACACTTCCGGGAAGCAGGGCAGCATCGCCTTGGCGGAGGGTGACGCCGAGCGATTCAGTGTTCTGGCAGTCGTTCCCATTTCCGGCGGGACGTTTTCTGCGCAACTCATCCCGCAGGTTGCAGAGCTTTTGATCAAGCACAAACGCGACAAGAAAGATCTGGGCGGTTTTGCAGCCGCCAGTGGGCCGGGGTCGTTCACCGGACTGCGCGTAGGACTGGCGGCGGTCAAGGCGCTGGCGGAAGTACTCCAGAAGCCGATTGCAGCCGTCTCGGTGCTGGAGGCGATGGCATCCGTGTCCGGACGGACTGGCCGTGCGCTGGCGGTGCTCGACGCATCGCGCCAGGAGGTGTTCGCCGGCGAGTACGACGTGGGTTCCGAGTCGCGGCTGGTTGGGGAATGGCTGCTTACGCAGGAGGAATTTCTGGCGCGCGCGGGCTCGGGCATCCAGCTAGTGACCTGCGACGACACGATTGCGAGGCTCTGCTCCGGCCGCGGTTTGGCGGCAACCAGGATCGAACGGCCGCGCAGCGATACCGTCGCACGTCTGGGGCTGCGCAAGATCCTGGCCGGGCAAACGGTTTCGGCCGAAGCGCTCGACGCGAACTATATCCGGAGATCGGACGCGGAGATTTTCGCGGTGAGGAAGTAACCCGAAACCAGAAACCCGAAACCAGAAACCAGAAACCCTCTTGACCATCCGCCCCGCCACGGCCGCTGACTCCCCGCAACTCATCGCTCTTGAGCGCCATGCTGCCACGGCGGCGCACTGGGCGGAGGCCGACTATCAGAGGCTTTTCGCCGCCGTTGGACCGCAACGCCTGGCGCTGGTGCTGGAGGAGGCCGAGGTAGTTGCCTTCATCGTCGCGCGCGGTGTGGGCGCAGAATGGGAGATTGAGAACGTGGCGGTAGCCGGCGCGGCCCGTAGGCGCGGCCTGGGGACGCGGTTGCTGGGTGAGTTGCTGAAGCAACTGCGGGCGCGGGGTGTGGAGAGTGTTTTTCTTGAAGTCCGCGAATCCAATGTTGCTGCGCGCATGCTTTACGAGAAGTGGGCCTTTGTGGAAAGTGGCCGGCGGACCGCCTATTATCGCGACCCGGCCGAGGACGCCATCCAGTATCGCCTGAGTTTTCCATAGGTTACAAACTTGTTAAAATATGGATTGATGACGGCTTGACCTTGTGCTAGTTTCTAGCTCCCAATCTCGGCATGGAGGTCTCCAAAAATTGCCCGATCTACGAGACCAAATCTTAGCCAGCAATGACGAGTTCCGTCGGCTGGTCCAGGAACACACCCAGTACGCACAACGCCTCGAAGCACTCGTCCAGAAACGTTACCTCAGCGAAGATGAAAAACTGGAAGAGGTCCGCCTGAAAAAGCTCAAGCTACGGCTCAAGGACCAGATGGAAATCATCGAACAGCAGTACCGGCGCGAAAACCGCATCGCGGTGTAATCTCGCAGCACCCTTCCCCTGCCTCCGGGCAGGGGTTTTCTTTTCCCGTTATAATCACCGCTTGCCCATGGTCCGGGACGGCTACTATTACGCTTCGGGGATGATTGTGGCTGCCCTGGTGGTGGGGTGGCTGGCTGGCCCCTGGTTCGCCCTGGCGCCCGTGGTTTTGGCGGTGTTTTTGCTCCAGTTTTTCCGCGACCCGGAGCGCGCCATACCCGCCGCGGCGGGAGCCATCGTCTCCCCGGCGGACGGCAAGGTCACGGACATCTCCACCGTATTCGTGAATGGCAGTCCGCACACGCGCATCAGCATCTTCCTGAATATCTTCAACGTCCACGTGAACCGCTCACCCATTGCAGGAGTGATTACAGGCGCCGACTACCGGAGGGGCAAGTTCCTGAACGCCATGGACGCGGCTAGCGCCGAGCACAACGAGCAGAACATCGTGACCGTGGAGGGGGAAGGCCAAACCGTCACCTTCAAGCAGATTGCCGGGCTGCTGGCGCGGCGCATCGTCTTCACCAAGGCCGTGGGCGACCCGGTGGCGCGCGGGGAACGCATCGGCATGATCAAGTTCGGCTCACGCGTGGACGTTCTCCTGCGGCCGGAGGTGAGGCTGCACGTGAAGATCGGCGATCACGTGCACGGCGGGAGCGACGTGCTGGCGGTGGCTCCGGTGGCAAGGCCTTCCTCGGAACTGGTGGGAGCGGAGGCCGCCCGTGGCTGACGTCGTCCAGCCGCCAGAGGGGCCCCGACGGCGTCGCCCGCGCAAGGGCATGTCGCTACTGCCCGGCTTGTTCACCACCGCCAACCTGGCCCTGGGTTACTACGCCATCTCGCAGGTGATGGTGGCGTCCGCGGAGACGCCCGTGCATTTCGACCAGGCAGCTAAAGCCATCGGCCTGGCGGTGCTGGCCGACGGGCTGGATGGCCGCATCGCGCGCATGACCAACACGACCAGTGAGTTCGGGAAGCAACTGGATTC